>JADLCG010000330.1 GCA_020847355.1 Anaerolineales bacterium
AAGCCAATTGGCGCGTTCGATATTTTTGGGGTCTTCGATAATAAAGACCATCAACTCGCGATAAATTTGGTTATACAAAGCGTCTACTTCATCGTCTTCTATGGGGATGGACTTCGCAGTTTCCACGTCTTCGTTCACAAAAGCGGTCAAGGCGCGGTGAAGCATATCGGCGCCTTTTTGCGCCATGCGCGGAATATCAATCAGCGGTTTGAGCAGAGTCTCCTCCCCCATACGGATGTTGATGCTGGCGATGCCTTTGGCGTAATCGCCCATGCGCTCTAGCTCGGAAATAATCTCCATCGTCGAAGCCAAGAAGCGCAGGTCATGCGCCATCGGCTGTTGCGTGGCGATCAAAATCATCAGTTGATTTTCAATGTCAAACCGTTTTTTGTTGATCGCTTTATCTTCAACAATGATTTTCTCAGAAGCCTTGATATCGCGCTTCTTCAAAGATTCAACCGAGCCGACGATTGCATGTTCCACCATACTGCCCAGCAAAAGCACTTCATCTTTCACTTGTTGAATTTCAGCTTCAAATGTTTTCCGAATCATAAATCCTCTTTTGTCGTATTGTACTTCAATTCTATGCAACGCCGCCCGTCTCGGGTTTGGGAAATACTCGAGTTATTTGCACAAGCCGCGGACAAAATAAAGCGTTGCTGGTTATCCAAACCTGCCTGTTACATAATCTTCGGTGCGTTTATCGCTGGGGCGGGTGAATATTTTTTTTGTTTCATCAAATTCAATTACGCCACCAGAACGGTTGTCGTCAATCATCATCATGGCGGTGTAATCAGAGACTCGTGCGGCTTGTTGCATATTGTGGGTGACGATGATGATGGTGTAATTCTTTTTTAATTCTTGCATTAAATCTTCAATGCGAAGCGTGGAGATAGGGTCGAGCGCCGAAGCGGGTTCATCCATCAAAATAATTTCAGGTTGAATGGCAATGGTGCGAGCGATGCACAAGCGTTGTTGCTGGCCACCCGACAAAGCATAAGCGCTTTGATGTAATTTGTCTTTGACTTCATCCCACAATGCCGCGCTACGCAGTGACTGTTCAACGAGCTCATCCATTTTGCCTTTAAAGCCATTGATGCGTGCGCCCCAAGCGATATTTTCATAAATGCTTTTCGGAAATGGATTTGGTTTTTGAAAGACCATGCCAATTTTACGACGCGCTTCAACGGGGTCAACTTGTTTGCTATATAAATTTTGCCCGTGTAAAAATATTTCGCCCGTTACATAACTGTTTGGCACAAAATCATTCATGCGGTTGAATGCCCGAAGCAAAGTTGATTTTCCGCAACCTGAGGGACCGATGATGGCGGTAATTTTTTGTTTTTCTACTTTTATGTTTACATTTCTAACAGCAGTAAAGCCGCCGTAAAGAATGCACAGGTCTTTGGTTTCGATTGAATAATGATTGTTATTATTTTCCATTTTGTTTCCTTCAAAAAGACATGACATGTCTCCACGAAACTTCTCTATCAAAACTTATGTCCATGCAATCATCTTTGACAACATAGGTATTAATGAGACATGTCATGTCTGGTATTCGTTTTAATACTTCCTCTGAAACTGATTGCGTAACAAAATGGCTGTTGCATTTAATGTCAGCAACAAAACTAATAAGACAACAATTCCGCTTGCCGCAATGGCATGAAATTCAGATTGCGCGCGAGTCGTCCATTGATAAATTTGAATTGGCAATGCGGTAAATTTTGAAAACGGACCGTCAGGGTCAACGCTGATGAATGTAGATGCGCCTACCACTATCAATGGGGCGGTTTCGCCCAATGCGCGTGATAATGCCAAAATACTGCCTGTTAAAATTCCTGGTAATGCGTTAGGTAAAACGTGATGCCAAACGGTTTGCCATCTTGTTGCGCCCACGCCAAACGACGCTTGCCTTAATGAATCAGGCACGGCTTTAATCGCTTCTTGCGCATTGATGATGATGAGCGGCAAAACTAAAATTCCCATCGTCAACCCAGCCGATAAAATGGTGCGTCCGTTTGCATCGCTGATTCCAAACATGCTTCCACTGGTTAATGGTTCTAGCAAACGCACAAACACCGCCAAGCCCAACATGCCATACACAATGCTCGGCACGCCTGCCAAGTTGTTGATGTTGATTTGTATTAAAGATGTAAACCAATTCTTTGGTGCATATTCTTGTAAATAAATTGCCGCGCCTGTGCCAATCGGCAAGGCAAATGCAATTGCGATTCCCACCAACCATAATGAACCTAACACGGCTGTACGAACGCCAGCAAATTCTGCTCTTGATGACATAGGACTTACCAAAAACTGTGGCGTTAACCATGACCGAAATTCGATTCTCGCTTCGGGATAGTTGCTTGCTGTTTCTTGGAGAATTTTTTCTCGCTGAAAAATGGATTCAGTCATCGTCCAGGTTTGCTTGGTATCAACTTGCACAAGCCGCTCTAAAAACAGATTTAACAAATCCGCTTGTGAGCGAGTTTGCATGGCTTGCTCATTATTTAATTTTTTATATGCACCTGATGAAAGGTTACTTTGTAAAATAGTCAATAATTCTTCTTGAGTCAATTCATTTACAGGTGTAGATGTAAATTCACTTGGGTCATTTTTATATTCATAAGCAATGTAACCAAAAGCGCCGTCTATGACGTTGTACATCAATGCAGTTAAACTTAATACAGCAATTAACAAAGCGAAAAGAAATAATGATTGCCAAATAGATGCCACTCGATAACGGGAATTTAATTCCTTTTGAAATTCTTGCGCTTGAGGGTAATAATTATTTGTGTTCATAGTGTGTGTTAGTAGACAGGTAGACAGGTAAACAAGGAAACGTGGATACCTGTCTACTTGTTTACTTTATACCTAATACCTTTACTCATATCTCTCCCGAAAACGATTCACTACCCATTGGCTGATTAAGTTCAATACCAACGTGACAAGGAATAACATCAAAGCAATGGCAAATAAGCTGGTGTAATCAATCGAGTTGTACGATAAATCACCGCCGCTGATTCGTGCAATGTGACCTGTCATGGTCTCTGCCGCTTGTAATGGATTGAATGTGAAATTTGGTCCCGCGCCTGATGCTACCGCCACAATCATCGTCTCGCCAACCGCACGAGAGATACCCACAATCAACGCCGCCCCAATGCCTGATAATGCCGCAGGTAAAACAATTTGCAAACTGGCTTCAATTTTTGTGGCGCCCATAGCATAAGCAGCTTCTCGTAAAGAACGTGGCACAGCGCTTAACGAATCTTCACTCATAGATGAAATGAGAGGCAAAATCATAATGCCCATCACCAAGCCAGCCGATAACATGTTATAGACTTGGATGTTTTCATTTCCAAATATATTTTGCAAAACAGGCGTAACGAATAGCAAAGCAAAATATCCATACACCACAGTCGGGACACCCGCCAAAACTTCTAGTACAGGTTTTAAGATTGACAGCGCTCGGAGCGAGGCATATTCACTTAAATAGATAGCAACTGCAAGCCCAAGTGGAAGCGAAATGGAGATAGCAATAAAACTTGTCGTCAGCGTGGCAGAGACGAGCGCCCAAATCCCATAATCGCCTATACCTGGCTGCCATGTTGTGCCGCCTAAAAATTTTGCCAGGGTTACATCTGGATTATTGAAGAAGAGTAAGGCTTCTTTGCCGAGTTCGTATACAATGGCAAGCGTGATGAAAATAGATAAAATGCCTGCAAAAAACAGCAAGCCTTGAATAATACTTTCGCCAATTCGAGTTTTCTTTTTCAAATCAAAATTCATAAATACTCTTTGATTGATACAACATGCAATGGGCTGGCTCAAAATGAGATCAGCCCATTGTTATTTATTTTTTATTATTGACCTAAAGCAGTCATCAAAGTAGTGAGTGCACTTTCAAGGTCTGCGGCAGGAGCAGGGAAGTAGCCTACATCCACGATGTTGTCATTTACATTAGAAAGGTAAAAGTAAATGAATGCGGCAACTTGTGGTTTTTCAGCCAAGATAGTTGCATCTGAATAGATGAACAATGGGCGAGCCAATGGATATTCACCAGCATCTACTGATCCTTGTGTTGCTTCAACACCTTCAACAGCAATGGCTTTCAATGCGCCTGAATTTTCGGCGAAGTAAGCATAACCAAAGTAACCAATGGCGTATGGGCTACCTTCTACACCTTGCACAAGCACATTATCGTCTTCTGAAAATTGTGCGCCAGCAATAGCCAGCAAGGCTTCTTCACCAAGTTTTGTATCGGCTTTGCCTTCTGCATTGGGGGTTAATGGGGCAACAACGGCTTCCACAAAATAATCAAAGGTTCCGCTATCTGCGCCAGGGCTATAAATCAAAATGGTTTCAGCAGGATACGAAGCATCCACTTGATTCCAAGTAGTAAATTCACCCGTAAAAATTTTGCCAAGTTGTTCTTTGGTCAAGTCAGTTACAAAATCATTACTAGAACTTACAACCACAGCCAAAGCATCTGTACCGACACGAAATTCAATAGGCTCACGACCAATCGCTTTGCAAGATTCAATTTCACTATCTTTGATAGCGCGAGAAGCATTTGCAATATCAATTTCACCAGCAACGCAGAAGCGTTCAAAGCCAGCGCCAGAACCAATGCTATCTACAGTAATGTTGCCAGCATACCCTTCTTGTTGAAATAATTCAGCCATGCGTTCTGAAAGCGGGAACACAGTAGATGAACCCGCAGTAATCACATCACCACTTACGGCATCTGGCGCATACATTGCCATTGGGTCTTCCGCAACGGCTTCAGTTGCAACTTCAGTTGCAGGCACTTCAGTAGCCACAGGGGCTTCGGTAGCAGGCGCACCACAAGCAGATACGACAACACTCAAAGCCAGCAAAACAAAAACAAACAAACGAACATTTTTAGACATTTCTATTTCTCCTATAATTTTTATATCGTAGGAGATAATAACAATCTATTTTTAAGACCCATGAAAAACTAGGTTAACAGTTTGTTAAGATAGAAAAGCGCCACATTTCAAAATGTGGCGCTTTTCTAAAAACGCTTTCGCCGCCAGTTGATTCTTTCCACGAAGCGCGCGTTTCAACCGTTCTGAATTTCACTTTTACAAGCGCATTGTTATTAATAGACTAATTTAAATTTTGCAACTCTACTACCAAGATAATGTATCGCCCAGAGCCCCAAAATACGCACTGCCGTCCATTCTTTCTGTTTACAGACCTTTGTTTCGCCGCTTCTTAATCGTGATATTAAATCCGCCGCAGTCGCGCCTGCGAATTCTGTTGAGCCCAAACCAATCGCTCCGACAACATGCGCGTCGCTATTTCCGACTTTTGCGATCGGCAAGCGCATTGCAAGCAAACGGGCATAGTGATTACTCAATCTATCAATAGACGTGGCATTGTAGGCTTCAATACCGATCATATATTTAGCAATTTCCGGTTTTCTCAATGCGCGGATAATAGACAGCGCGCTTAAACTTTTCATGCCCATTCCGCTAGCCATAGGATGCGGAATAATACAAAAGCCGCCCAATTCACCCACCCGTAATACAGTTTCTTGCAAAGAGCGCTGAGCCGGGATATTTTCTGTAATATTGTATGCCAATAAATCGCCGTCAGCGGTGGTAATCTCAACGCCCGGTATCGCTTCCACCCCATAGGAAGAAGCAAGTTCTACTGCTTTTAAAGATCCAGCGATTTCATCATGGTCAGTAATCGAAATTACACTTAATCCAAGTTCCTTTGCGCGAGATAAAACGGCAGGCACCGAAGCAGTGCCATCGTAGCTATAAATTGTATGAATATGTAAATCTGCGTAACCCATCAAATTTTCCTTTTTGTTTTCTAATCCTAATGATTAGAGCATTTTTTCTGAAAAAAGTTTCATACTAGACCTCTTGCGGAGGTCTAATTGTAGGTCAGGCTATGTACCCTTGGGTATTTAGCCTGACGTTCTTCTAAAATTTTTCACATGGCGGATTAAAAAAACGCCCTACAAATACTTACGCCAGAGATCTATTTAAGTATAGTAGAAATATGTTAAGAACTTGTCAAAATCCTGTGAAGATATTGTTAGGAAATTAGTTGGGAATTTTAAGATTTTCAACTATTCACAAGTGTTCCCCCATTTAATATTGACATACGCTTCATTCGGCAAATAAAGTTATCAGGCTAGTCGAACGGAACGGTAAAATAAAAAACGCTGCCGTATCCTTCTTCGCTTTCCGCCCAAATTTTTCCGCCATGCGCTTCCACAATATGTTTTGAAATAGATAAGCCCAAACCTGTGCCAGAGCCTGTACGCGAACGATCCACGCGATAAAATCTTTCGAAGATTCGATTAAGATTTTCTACCGGAATTCCAATTCCTGAATCTCGAACGCCGATTCGCATCGCGCCCGTAACTGATTCTGCAAACAAACTGATTTCCCCCCCAGGCTTGGTGAACTTAACCGCATTATGAATCAAATTAACCAATACTTGTTCTAAACGATTTTTATCCGCCATAATATCTTTTAGCCGCTCTTCACAGTTCACCGATAATTTCAATCCTGCTCTTTCAACCTGCAGTTTCATACGCCCAGCCACTGAAGCTAATAACATCTGCGGCGAAAGCGGCGCAAGGTTTAACTCCACCTGCCCTGACTCGATCCGCGAAAGGTCGAGCAATTCCTGCGCCATTTGCGCCAATGCGTCTACTTCAGTATTGATTCTGTTCAAGAAATGTGGCGCAACTTCAAGGTCTGAGAGCGCGCCGTCTTGTAATGTCTCAGTTAATGCTTTAAGCGAAGCCAACGGAGTTCGCAATTCGTGCGAAATATTAGAGATAAAATCCCGCCGCACAGTTTCAAGTTTACGAACATGCGTCAGATCCTGCGCCACTAAAAGACTCCCCTCTGCATGTTCATCGGGAATGACTATAAGTTGCAAAATCTTCTTGCGCGATGGCAGTTCTACAGATTCAACGCATAATTCGCGCGCTTGTTGGCTTTTCCGCCAGGTTTCAATCAACTGATAGTTACGGATCACTTCAGCGACGCTACGTTGAAGCGGGTCGTCTATTTCAAAAATCTTTTTTGCGGCTAGGTTCGCAAATTGCACCTGCCCCTGCGCATCCGCCAGTAAGATGCCATCCGTCAATTGATCCACGACCGTAGAAAGACGCGCCCTTTCAGCATTGAGATTTAAAAGTTGCACGTCAAAATCGGATTTGAGGAAGGCAATTGCGTTCGACAAATCTTCAAGGCATTCAATATCTGCCGGCAACTTATCCGACTGATAACGAATTAAACGCGAATATTTTTCAAGCCGCCTTTTTAAATCAAAATATCGCCACGCAAACCAGAGAGCAAGGAAAAATAAAATAAAAAATAAAAGTTCCAAAAAAGAAATCATGCTGGCTTTAGGTTTTAGGCTTTATCACAGTATTCATCTTCTCCCCATCATCCTTCAAAGCGATATCCACCGCCACGCACGGTCACAATGCGTAAGGGAGTCGCCGCGTCTACCTCAATTTTTTGACGAAGCCAACGAATATGTACGTCCACTGTGCGGCTATCTCCAATAAAATCCCAGCCCCAAACACGTTCTAAAATAAATTCACGCGAAAGCATCTGGCTTTTATGCTCGGCAAAAAATAACAGCAATTCATATTCCTTAGGTTTTAGTTGGAGCGGTTCGGCATTCAACAAAACTTCATGTCGAGTAAGGTTGATTGCCAAATTATCAAATTTCAAAATTTCATGCCCACCGGGCGACGCTTCCCTATTTCCCATTTCTTCTCGTAATAAGCGCGTGCGCCTCAACTGCGCTTTAACGCGCGCCAACAATTCGCGCATAGAAAATGGCTTGGTCAAATAATCGTCAGCGCCAACTTCCAAACCTACAACACGGTCAATTTCATCATCGCGCGCAGTCAGCATGAGAATAGCGGTGGTCATCTCTTTTCGCAAAATACGCGCCACTTCAAAGCCATCCATTTCAGGGAGCATGATGTCTAGCACGATCAAATCCGGCTTTAGCTGTCTAGCGGAATCTAACGCCGCACGGCCGTCTCCAACCGTTTCAACGTTATACCCTTCTTTTCGCAAACTATATGCAAGCGTCTCTTGCAGAGAGGGCTCATCTTCAACAATCAGTATCTTTTCTGCCATCGTCAAAAAATATACCACAACAAAAAAATATTCTGTTAAGGTTGGGTTAATAACGCCTTGCAAATAACCTATCAAAGAAATCCGCCGAAAATTCGGCGGATTTCTTTAAGCTTCAGCTTTTGGCTTTACGAGACACAAACTTCACAATCAGCCAGAGAATTAAGATCGGCGGACCCGCAATTGGCAATAACACCACAAAGAACCAAATCAGCAATTCAACAATGCCCTGATATGCCGTTGTGAGCGTTTCGGTGGCGTTGCCGAATGTCTTACCGGGATTCCAAGCGGCAGGCGTGGGCGTGGGCGTGGGCGCAGGTTTGTATTCTGGTAAGACGGGTTCAAAGTTAACCGTAATAGTTGAAAAGGCAGAACGATCTTGCAAATAATTCATTTGTCCTTTGATGGCTTCAATTTGCGCTTCCACATTGGATAATTCTTGATTGATCCGCAGGGCTTCGTCCACAGTTTTGGCTTCTTCAAGAAAAGATTTGATGCGGTCACGCGTGGCTTCAAGGTTAGTCGCTTGAGATTGCAGATCCACAAACTGATTGGTCACATCTTCGCCCGAAGCCGTTTCATCTAAAACTTTGACTGACAGCCCGCGCAAACGCCCCAACATTCTTTCAAATTGATCTACAGGGATGCCAATTGTGATGGTGGCGTATTTATAATTTTTTGTTTCAACGCCGTCATAATAATCCTGATACCATGCCCGCGAACTGACGATATATCCGCCCAAATCGCCAATCGCTTGCGTGGCTCGGTCAATTGCAATGTCTGTATCTTCCACTTGCAAACGCACATCGGCATTTTTGATGATCATGTGATTTGAAGCGTAAGCCGTAGTTTCGGAATTAGGCGCATTGCCTTCTTGTTTTTCTACGTCCACTACTCCTGAATCTTGTGCGATGGCAAATTCCACAGCGGCAGGCGCTTCCATCAGCATAGGCGCTTCTGTGGCAGGCGCGGCTTCTGTGGCATGTGTTTCGTAAGCCACCTCCGTAGCCGCCGCTCCCCCACACGCGGAGAGCGCCAGGCTTCCAAGCAACACGAACAGAACGAGCGAGTAAAGCTTTGATTTCATCTCATCCTCCAAGGATATATAAGGTTTGAATAACAGCGTATGGTCTAGACGCAGATGAAATAAAAATGTTCCCACAAAATAAAAAGAGCGAGATTTTGCATCTCGCTCTTTGAACTACTTCAAAACCACATCCACATGCACAACGCCTGCGCGTTCATGCTTTGCAGTTAACTTGACCTTCGTGCCTTTCTTGCCTTTCACCACCCATTCCACCTTGACGCGGTCTACGGTGCTTTCAGCGGCTTCATCAGGCATGACAGTTTTATAAGCTCGTCCTTCCAACTCGCCGACTTCTTCACGAACTTTGCCCGCTTCTAAACTTGTGCCTTTGGGCAAGTGAATTTCTGCAATCACGCCGCGCGTCAATTTCTTTTCGAGCGCCTTCTTGGTCACATAGGTCGGCAACCAACCTGTATTTTCCACCACCAAACGAACGCGGAAGGTATTGCCTCCAAGTGGCGTACTGCTTATTTCGTAGAGACCAAGCTTCGGCGAGATCAGGGCGTGCCAGACAATCCACTCCGGGAACGGGCTGATTTCTTTTTCCAGCAAATGAAGCGGCGGGTTCGTCCACATATTCATCGAATCCCAACCGCCGATTTCCACTTTGCCAAGTTGCGGATGGTTATATGGATACCACTTGACATAGCCTTTGCCTTTGAGCGCTTCATCATTCCACTTGAGCATTTTCAAATCATCTTCAACGGGATGCTCGCGATACCAATCAATGAATTTATATTTTTCAATGCCCGCTTGTTTTTGCGGACTCCAAAATTCAACCGTCCACGAAAATAAGCCGCGCTGTTCATACGCCCAAGTATCAAAACCGCCCGCGATGACTTGCTTGGGATGATATTTGAAATCGTGAAAAACAGAGATAGCGGGATAACCCGTGACCTTCTCGCCTTTTTCGCCAATTTTTTGATACGTCCATAAATCGTCGGTGGGAAATTCATCGTCCGCGCGATCGTCATACGGGCGGAGCAGAACGCCGCTCATCGTGTGAAAACTCATCGCGCCCGTAATGTTTGGATGCTTGGTAATAAACTCGACCAAATTTCTCACTTCAGGTTCGCTAGCCGGGAACGGACCCGCCCCGCGTTGTTCGGATTCGTCCTTCCAAAATGCTGGGAAGTTGCGATTCAAATCCAAGCCTTGTTTTGGGCTTCGGACTTGAATCATCGAACCATCATAATTTTTGATAAAGCCTTCAGGCAAAATACGATAATATTTTCCGCCGGTTTCAATCGGGTCGCGCCGAATCATTAAGCGCGGGTCTTGCGGATGCGCCTTCCAAGCGCCGTTCAAATCAAAGACGCGCATTTGCAAAACGCGCCCATCGCCATCTACATCTTCACCCCACACCAAACCGTCTAAAGCGTCATCCGTATAAGGATATGGTCTCGTGCTGGAGCGAATAATTTTTGGCTTATCCGCCAGCGCCCATTCTGCCCCATCGGGGTTCACGCGCGGCACAATGTAAAAAGCGCGCGTATCTACCGCATGAGTAACATTATCGTCATTTTTATATTTGGTTACAAGCGTATTGATCAGATATAAAGCCGCCGCCGAAGCCGTCACTTCAGAAGCATGGATATTTCCGTCCACCCAAAATGCGGGTTTCTCCGCATCGCTTCCTAACTTGAAGTTGGTCACCGTCACCAACCAGACCTCTCGCCCTTCGTGACTCTTCCCAATCGATTCCAATTTGAGCAGATTCGGAAATTCCTTAGCATACGCCTTCAGAATCTGAGTCAACTCAGCATAACGATAAAAACGGTTGAATTTGACGCTCGGCATAAAACGCCTCCTTTTGATGTCGGCTCAGACCATTCTCGCTTTAGCATTCCCTCTATTTTGCAATGTTCGGTTTCATTGATTGGCTATACGACATGTTCAAGTGAAAAAACGGTGTGAAGCCCGCCCCCAATCATAGCGCCATGCGCGGAATCTTCAAAAGACAATTTCATTGAAATTTCATTTCCCTGCCTGCAATTCGCTTAGTAAATTCAGCAGTTTTTCGCCAATCGCCGCTCGGCTAAAATGTTGCTCCAAGTAATTTCTGCCGCGCAAGCCCATCTCACGGCTATGCTCTGGGTTGGCTTGCAAACTTTTTAACGCTTCCGCCATTGCTACGGCATCTCCCGGCGGCACAAAAATTCCGCAATCAGCGTTTTGCGCCACTTCCCGAATCACGCCGTCAATAGCCAAAACCACTGGTTTGCCCGCCGCCATATAATCAAACACCTTATTGGGATAGGTTGTTTTATATTCTTCAATTGGCTTGAGAATCGCAATGCACGCATCCGCGCCCGCTAATGCTTTTGCCATTTCGTGCTTTGGCACAGACGGCAAAAAAGTGACGTTGGATAAGTTCATTTCTTTTGTGCGGGTTTGCAAAGCCACTTTTTCTTTGCCATCGCCGAGCAAAACAATTTGGATGTTTGCATCCGCCAGCAATTTAGCCGCCTCCAAAACCACCTCTAAATCATTAGACATGCCATGCGCTCCGGCATATAACGCCACAAATTTATTTTCTAAATGATTGGATTGACGAAACGCCGCGCCTTTATCTTGAGGATTGAACATGGCTGGATCCGCGCCATTCGGAATCAAATCCACACGCCGCGCCCCGCGGACTTTGAGATGGTCGCTGAAACCCGGGCTGTTGATCATCATCCGATCAGCGCGTGCATACAAAAATTTTTCTAAGCCCTCAGAGAGCCAAATCAAAAAGGGATTCTTCAACACGCCCACCGCAATGGCGAATTGGGGCCATAAATCGCGCACCTCAAACAAAAACTTTGCGCCTTTGAGTCGCGCCAACAGCCAAGCCGTCACGCCCTGAAAAATCGGCGGCGAAGTTCCCCATACCACATCCACATTTTTGACTCTCAGCCCAATCCAAAAAGAGGACAGCATGAAAGAGAAAAACGCCAAAATACGATGCACAAAAGATTTATGAT
>JADLCG010000331.1 GCA_020847355.1 Anaerolineales bacterium
CCCATTTGGACGTCATCTTCAAACGGCAAGCCTACTTTGACATTTTTCATCGCCTCGACCACCGCCTCTTGCATGACCTTGAGCTTGCTCTTTTCAACGTAGAGTCTGGTGGCCGCCGTGCAATCCTGACCAGTGTTCATAAACGCCGCCATAGAAGCCTTCGCCGCAACGAGTTCGGGATCAGAATCATCAAAGACGATGAACGGCGCTTTGCCGCCGAGTTCAAGATGCACGCGCTTCAACGTATCCGCCGCAGTCTTCATTATTTTCTTACCCGTGCCAGTTGAACCAGTGAGGCTGACCATACGCACATCTGGATGTTCCACAATGGCTTGACCGGTATCATTGCCGCCGGTGACGATATTAACCACGCCGTCGGGGATGCCCGCCTCTTTGATGAAGTCCGCAAGCATGAGCGTAGTGAGCGGCGTGCCCGGCGCAGGTTTCAGCACAATGGTGCAACCCGCCGCCAGCGCAGGACCAATCTTCCAAGCCGCCATCATAAAGGGATAATTCCACGGCGCAACTTGACCCACCACGCCAACCGGCTCGCGGCGATACATGGAGGTGTAGCCCGGCATAAACTCGCCCGCGTGAGAACCGTGCGTATCGCGCGCGGCGCTGGCGAAGAAGCGCAAGTTATCCACCGCAAAAGGCACATCGCCGCCGAGGCTCACAAACGCATACGGCTTGCCGGTATTCTCGGATTCAAGTTTGGCGATGGCTTCGCTATTGGCTTCGATCACGTCTGCCAATTTCCAAATCAACTTAGAGCGTTCGCCCGGCGCCAGCTTTGACCAACGCCCATCATAGAAAGCAGTTTTTGCGGCTTGCACAGCGCGGTCAACATCGGCTTGGCTGGCATCCACAACTTCCGCAATCTTGTTTCCAGTTGCCGGGTCTTCAATGGACATCATCTTGCCGCCTTGCGAGTCTTGCCACTTGCCGTCAATCCAAAGTTTGTGTTCCATGTTTTCTCCTTATATATGTATGTCATTGCGAGGAGCGTTCTTGTTCTGTGCGACGAAGCAATCTCCTGATTAAATTGGGGATTGCTTCGCCTTCATGGCCTCGATACGCCCTTCGCACATCGTCCTGCGTTCGATGCAGGAAAACCGCTCAGGGCTACTCGACCAACGGGCTCGCAATGACACATTAATTATGAACTCGTCTTGATCGCCACCATTTGAATATTGGTCATATCCTCCATTGCGAATTTCACGCCTTCGCGCCCCAGCCCGCTTTGGCGATTGCCGCCGTACGGCATGTGATCGGCGCGGAAGACCGGCGTATCGTTGATGATCACGCCGCCAAAGTTCAAGCGCTTGACCGCCTTGAACACGCGATTCACGTCATTGGTGAATACGCCCACCTGCAAACCAAATTTAGAATCGTTTGCCTGTTGCAAGGCAGATTCAAAATCGTCACATGCAATCACAGAGGCGACGGGACCGAACATTTCCTCCGCTACAACTTTCATATCTTCCGCCACATTGGAAAGCACGGTTGGATAATAGACTGCGCCTTCGCGTTTGCCGCCTGTCAAAATTTTTGCGCCCGCGCCTTGCGCCTCATTGACCCAACTTTCAACGCGATCCGCCTCTCGGACGTCAATCATCGGACCCACGTCCACTCTTTCGTCGAGCGGGTCGCCCACCACCAATGCCTCAGTGGCTTTGATAAATTTTTCGGTAAGCGGCTCGTAAACCTGCTTCTGACCATAAATCCGTTGAACGGAAATGCACACCTGCCCGGAGTTGTAATACGCGCCCACCGCACAACGTTTGGCGACGAAATCCAAATCCGCATCCGGCGCAACAATCACCGGCGAGTTATTGCCCAATTCCAGCGTCACTTTCTTAATCCCCGCCATAGATAAAATCCGCCTGCCAACCACTGGGCTACCCGTAAACGTAATTTTATCCACACGCGCATCCGTCACCAGCCACTCGCCCACCGTTGGGCCCTCGCCATTGACCAAATTAATCGCGCCGGCTGGCAAGCCCGCCTCCACCAGCGCCTGGCATAACATCACTGCGGCAAGCGGAGTCTTCTCTGCGGGTTTTAATATCAGCGTATTGCCTGCGGCGAGAGCCGGAGCCACTTTATGAGCGACGAGATTGAGAGGAAAATTGAACGGAGTAATCGCCGCGATTACGCCTACGGGACGGCGATTCCAGAACCCGAAAAAGCCTTCGCCTGACGGGACTGCATCCAGCGGGATGGTTTCGCCGTGTAAGCGCTTGGCTTCTTCAGAAGCGATCGTAAATGTGCTGATGGCGCGATCCACTTCAGCGCGCGCAAACTTGAGCGCCTTGCCCGCTTCAGCGGCGATGGTTTTAGAAAAATCAGCATGGCGTTCGCGCAACAACTCCGCAGTTCGCAAAAGAATCTCGGCGCGTTTGTGCGCGGGCAGATCCGCCATCACATCCTCGGCGCGTTCCGCCGCATCAATGGCTTCGTCCACTTGCGCTTTTGTGGCAACCGGCAGAGCGCCGATGACTTTGCCGCTGTACTTATTTTTCACTTCCTGCATTTCGCCGGAATTCACCCACTGGCCATCAATTAGTAATTTGTATTCCATTTGGTTCTCCGAGTGTTAGGGATTAGGTAATTAGGGATTGGGTAATTAGATTAGAGATTTATAGTAATTTTCTAACCTCTAGTATCCATTCGTTTTTTTCAACTGTGAGCAATCATCACATGCTTGGTGATTTGATAATCGCCCACCGCCTCGGCGGATAAGTCTTTGCCGAAGCCGGATTGTTTGAATCCGCCATGCGGCGTTTCAGACGTGATCGGCAAATGGTCATTGACCCAGACTGTGCCAAATTCCAGTTGACTCGTCAAGCGCATGGCGCGACCGACATCTTTCGTAAACACAGATGCGGCGAGACCGTATAACACGTCATTGCCTAAGTGCAGGGCTTGGGCTTCATTATCAAACTCTTGGACGGTGATGACGGGACCGAATACTTCTTGTTGCACAATTTCCCAATCCTGTTCTACATTCGTAATAACCGTTGGCGAGTAGAAATAGCCTTTATCCAATTCTTTTGGCACGCCGCCGCCAGTTAATATTTTCGCGCCTTGTGATTTGGCTTTCTCGACAAACGCAGAGACGCGCTCGCGCTGAATACCCGAAATCAATGGACCCATGACCACATCATCATCAAACGGCGAGCCGACTTTGACATTCTTCATGGCTTCGACCACTGCTTCACGCATATCTTTAGCGCGGCCTTTTTCCACATAGATACGTGTGGCGGCTGTGCAATCCTGACCGGTGTTGGCAGTTGCGGCGAACGATGCTTTAGCGGCAACCAATTCAGGATCAGAATCATCAAAGACAATGAAAGGCGCTTTGCCGCCCAATTCCAAATGAACGCGCTTCAAGGTATCAGCCGCAGTCTTCATCACTTTTTTACCAGTGCCAGATGAGCCTGTGACGCATATCATCCGCACATCTGGATGCTCGGCGATGGCTTGACCAGTTTCGTTGCCGCCTGAAAGGATATTGATCACGCCGTCGGGTATGCCAGCGGCTTGGGTCAACTCCGCAAGCATGAGCGTAGTGAGCGGCGTGCCCGGGGCGGGCTTAATCACGATGGTGCATCCAGCCGCGAGGGCAGGTCCAATCTTCCAGCCAGCCATATTCAAAGGATAATTCCACGGCGTGATTTGACCGATCACGCCGACGGGTTCGCGCCGATACATGGAGGTGTAACCCGGCATAAACTCGCCTGCGTGCGAGCCGCGCGTATCGCGGGCGGCGGTGGCGAAAAATTTTAAGTTATCAACAGTGAAGGGGACGTCGCTGGCGAGGCTCAAAAATTTATAGGGCTTGCCCGTGTTTTGGCTTTCAACTCGCGCAAATTCTTCTGATTTTTCTTCAAGCAGTTCGGCTAATTTCCAAATGGCTTTGGAACGCTCGGCAGGCGCAAGGCGACTCCAGCGTCCATCGTAAAATGCTTTTTTTGCGGATTGAACAGCCGCTTCGACATCCTCCCGAGTTGCTTCTTGGACCTCGGCAATTATTTCGCCTGTGGCTGGGTTTTCGATCTGCATCATCTTCTTGCTTTTAGAGTCCACCCATTTGCCGTCTATCCAAAGTTTGTA
>JADLCG010000332.1 GCA_020847355.1 Anaerolineales bacterium
AAGGCGCGCCCCGTAGTGAAGAACGGCTCAAAAATCCGCGCCTGATTTTCCTTTGGAATGCCGGAGCCGTGATCGCTAACCGCCAGTCGAAAATGATCTTCATCTTCGAGGTCAAGGGTAATCGTCACTTGCCCGCCGCCTGTCGGATAAGCGTATCTTTCGGCGTTGGACAGAAAATTGATCAGAACCTGAGAGAGAAATCCGCGATAGCCGATCCAACTTTTCTCTTCGGGTTTGAGTTTATCCACAATTTTTACAGAGATGCTATTCTTCCGCAAACTAACCGACATCAAGCCGACAATTTCAGAAACTATTTCAGCGATATTCAATTTCTCTTTTTCAGCCACAAGCTGACTAACCGAGACTTTCTTGAAATCCTGAACCAAAGCGTGGGCGCGCTCTACATTACGCCGAATCAGTTCAAGCGATTCGGCTATATCGGCGGCGCGTTGCGTGGTAATCTCGGATGGCGAAGCCAATTCGCGCGCCATAATTGCAACCGCCGTATTGATCACGCCAAGCGGCGTATTGATCTCATGCGCTACGCCCGCCACCATTTGCGTCAAGGCGCGTTGCTTCTCAACTTCCATCTGCGTAGCCAATGAACGCTTGGAAAGAACTTCAATCAATTGCGCGTCGTACATCTTGCGAGTTTGGTCGTTCAATACCGAGAAAAAATCCGCGATTTCTTCCGGCGTGGATTTGCGAATAACTTCAAGCAGTAATGCGCGATCCACAATCAGAAAATCCGCATCAGTCAAAGCCGTTACGGTTGCCTGACGAGGTTCCCGCTTAAGCGCGGAAACTTCGCCAAACGATTGATATTGCGCAAACTCGCCCGTATTGATAGTTTCGTTTTTGGAATCATCCCGCTCAAATTTGACCGAACCTTTCAAAATCAAATAGAGCCCTTCCGAATCCTCCCCCTGACGAAAAACAACCTGATTTGATTTAGCTGAAACTTGCGAAGCGTTTTCAGCCACCTTCTCCAACTGTTCTTTAGAAAAGGAAGCAAGACAAGAAAACTTACGCAAATCTTCCGAAGTGATTGACTTCTTCTTTTTAATCATAGGTGTATCAAGAAGCATTGCAAACCGCCATAAATTGCTTATTTTTATGGGGTATTGTATTGTTTTTTCAGCGCCAATTCCTTTTTGCAACCTTCTTAACAGGTTACTTTTGCTCGATCAAATGGGTCAATGCCGCGTATGTAGCGGGGATACTCTTAGGCGCGGCGAAGGAATCGGCGATGATGGCGGGATCCTTCATGCCATGCCCCGTGCAAACCGCAACCACTTTTTGACCTTTCGCCTCAAACTTCCCGACGGCTGATTCGGCGAGCAATCCGGCAATTCCCGCCGCTGAAGCAGGCTCCACCCAAACGCCTTCGCTTGCCAAGATCTGCTGGGCTTTCAAAATTTCTGCGTCACTGACGGCGATGATTCTTCCATTGGATTCATGCGCGGCTTCGAGAGCTTGCTCTCCCCTCGCCGGCTTACCGATTCGAATCGCCGTGGCAACGGTTTCAGGCTTTTCAACCGGATGTCCCAAAACCAACGGAGCAGAACCAGCCGCCTGCACGCCTAAGAGGCGCGGCAAGCCTTTTTGATATTGCTTGAAGCCCATCCAATATGCGGTGATATTGCCGGCATTGCCAACCGGCAGGCATAACCAATCCGGCGCAGATTCCAGTTCATCGCAAATTTCAAACGCGGCAGTTTTTTGTCCTTCAATCCGAAATGGATTAATCGAATTAACTAACGCAATCGGAGTTTTCTGGGTAATTTCAACCACCAACGCAAGCGCATCATCGAACGAGCCTTGAATCTGAATCACTTCTGCGCCATAAGCAATAGCGCCCGCCAATTTGCCGACTGCCACTTTGCCTTCTGGGATCAATACAATCGAGCGCAGTCCGGCGCGCGCGGCATAGGCGGCGGCGGATGCGGCGGTGTTCCCAGTTGAGGCGCAAATCACAGTTTGCGCTCCCCGCCCAAGCGCTTCGCTGATCGCGGCTGTCATGCCGCGATCTTTAAATGAGCCGGTTGGATTCAAGCCTTCAAATTTAATGAATAATTCACAGCCAAGTTCTTTGCTCAAACGCGGCATGGGGATTAACGGCGTATTGCCTTCCAAAAGGGAAACTATTTTTGTATGCGCGGGCAAATCGAGAAATTGCCGATAGCGTTGAATCAAGCCCGAGTAGGTCATGTTAACTCCAAAGTCAAGAATGGGGCGATTATAGTCAATTAGGCAAATCTGCCTAGAGGTATTATATAATGGCGGGATGATAAAAATTCGCGTCCCCGCCACTTCCGCCAATTTGGGTCCAGGCTTCGATTGTTTAGGTCTTGCCTTGAATATTTGGAACGAAATTAGTTTTGAACCCGCAGAAAAATTAAGTTATGCCGCCCGCGGAGAAGGCGCGGAAAAATTAAATAAAGGCATTCGGAATTTATTAACCAAAGCCTTTGCAAAAGTCCATGAAATTTGCGGGGAAAAGTTAAGCCTTGTAAAAATTTTAGCTGAAAATAAAATCTTTATGAGCAGTGGCCTTGGCTCGAGCGCCGCGGCGATTGCGGCAGGTTTATCCGGCGCGAATGAAATTTTGAAACGCCCCCTGAGCGCGCGCGACCTATTAAATCTTGCCGCCGAGATGGAAGGTCATCCTGACAATGTTGCGC
>JADLCG010000333.1 GCA_020847355.1 Anaerolineales bacterium
AGTTTTTCTGTCATGGCTTTCTCCTCTTTTCTAAAGTACGCTCATTATAAGCCTTTCCAAATCAAATTCTACTAAAGGATTTTTATATGACCAGTCAACTTTATCAGGACAATTTTCCGCACATGACTCCCGCGTGGAGTCGCATCTTCAACTTCGTCGCCGAGCGCGCCGAAGGCGCTTACATTTATACGGATGACGGCAAAAAGCTTTTGGATTTCACCAGCGGAATCGGCGTGACGAACACAGGCCACTGCCACCCGAAAGTCGTTGAAGCCGTTCGTGAGCAGGCAGGCTTGTTCCTCCATGCTCAGGCGAATATTGTGATTCACAAACCGCTCTTGCAATTGATCGAAGAACTTCGCAAAATTGTCCCCGCGCCGATTGATTCGTTCTTCTTTGCAAACTCCGGCGCAGAAGCGCTGGAGAACGCGATCAAAATCGCAAAAGTCGCCACCGGCAGGCAAAATGTGATCGTCTTCAACGGCTCATTTCATGGGCGCACACATGCCACGATGGCGCTGACTACTTCCAAAACAATTTATCGCTCAGGCTTTGCGCCTTTGCCGGCAGGCATTTACGTGGCGCCATTTCCGTATGCTTTTAATCTGGGCATGACTGAGGAAGAAGCCAGCGCTTACGCCTTGAATCAATTGGAATATTTGCTCGCCTCGCAAACTGCGCCAAAGGAAACCGCCGCCATCTTGATTGAAACGGTTTTAGGCGAAGGCGGTTATGTTGCTCCGCCAAAATCTTTTCTGAAAGGCTTGCGCGAAATTTGCGATAAACACGGCATTCTGCTAATTCTGGACGAAGTGCAATCGGGGTTTGGCAGAACAGGGAAGTGGTTTGCTTTTGAACATTATGACGTGATTCCCGATATCATCACCGCCGCCAAAGGCATCGCTTCTGGCTTGCCTTTATCCGGCGTTTTTACCCGCACGGATATTATGAAGAAACTGGATGTCGGCTCAATTGGCGGCACCTACGGCGGGAACGCCATCGCTTGCGCGGCGGGCGTCGCTACCATCCGCGCGATGCGGGATGAAAATATGCTGGAAAATGCAACTGAAAAAGGAATCCAATTGATGACGGGACTCCGCAAACTGCAGGAGGAATATCCGCAGATTGGCGATGTGCGCGGCAAAGGCTTGATGATCGGCACGGAATTTACCGCGAATGGCAACCGCGCCAAAGAGAAGCAGATGGTGAAGGATGTAATTCACTCTGCTGAAGAGAAAGGCATGTTGCTCCTCTCTTGCGGAACGTATGACAACACCCTGCGTTGGATTCCGCCGCTGAATGTGACTGGCGAACAAATCAATGACGGCTTGAAAATATTTGGGGAGGCGTTGAAGGAATCTGTAAAATAGTCGCAAGTCAAAGGTCAAAAGCCTCGACCTTTGACTTGCGACCTTCGACGAATTTAATTATGCCAAACACTCTGGATAGAAATAAACTCAAGCAACTTCTGGAAAATGAGGAAAAGCTCTTCCACAAAACCCACCCTAAATCATACGAACTCTATCAACGCGCCAAAAAATCTCTCCATGGCGGCGTGCCAATGTTATGGATGATTCGTTGGGCGGGATCGTTTCCCGTTTTCGTCAAAGAGGCGCAAGGCGCGCGCTTTACCGATGTAGATGGAAATTCGTACATTGACTTTTGTCTCGGCGATACCGGCGCGATGACCGGTCATTCGCCAACTGCAACCGTAGATGCAATCAAAAGTCAAATAGATAAAGGCATCACGCTCATGCTCCCGTACGAAGATGTGATCTGGGTCGGCGAAGAATTGCAAAGAAGATTCAAACTTCCTTATTGGCAATTTACGCTCACTGCCACCGATGCGAATCGTTTTGCGCTTCGTATGGCGCGCCTGCTTACTGGGCGCTCAAAAATTTTAGTTTTCAATTATTGCTATCACGGCTCGGTGGATGAAACCTTCATCACGCTCGATGAAGAAGGCACGCCCATGCCGCGTCCCAATAATCTGGGTCCGCAAGTCAATCCATTGCAAACAACCAAAGTGATCGAGTTCAATGATATTGCCGCGCTCGAAACTGCGCTTTCGGCGCGAGATGTCGCCGCCGTGCTTGCCGAACCCGTGATGACCAACATCGGCATTATTCATCCGCAAAAAGGTTATCACGAAGCGCTGCGCGAGATAACTCGCAAATATGGAACTTATTTAATCATTGACGAGACGCACACTATCTGCACAAGCCCGGGCGGATACACCGCCTCTTTCGACCTTCAGCCTGATTTCTTAACCCTCGGCAAACCCCTCGCTGGAGGAGTTCCCGCCGCCGTCTATGGCTTTACTGAAGAAATAGCGCAAGCCTTCGCCGAAAAATTAAACCTTGAAGACGCGGATGTCGGCGGCATTGGCGGCACGCTCGCGGGCAACGCTTTATCTATTGCGGCGATGAGTGCCACATTGCAAAATGTTTTAACCGAAGATTTTTACGCAAAGGCAATTGCCTTGCAGGAGAAATTCACAGCCGGAGTTGAATCTGTCATTCAAGAATTTGAACTCCCCTGGATCGTGAAACAACTTGGCAACCGCTCCGAATACTGGTTTCGCCCAACGCCGCCCAAAAACGGGGGCGAAGCCCACGCCGCCATTGATTCCGAATTGGATCGCTACATGCACTTATACGCCTTGAATCGCGGCATCCTGATGACGCCCTTTCACAACATGGCGCTGATCTCGCCCGCAACTACCGAAGCCGACGTAAACTATCACACGAAAGTATTTCGAGAGGCAGTGATTTCATTGTTTCAATAATTCAATAAAGACCTCCGAGATTTTCAAAATCTCGGAGGTCTTCTTGTTCATCGTGAGCCACCGGTGGGACACGAACCCACGACCTGCGCATTACGAGGGCGCTGCTCTACCAACTGAGCTACGGTGGCGTTTTTCTAAGCGGCGAGATTATAAAGTATCCTAAATATTATTGCAAGGCGAGGAAGATTTTCAATTTCAGCGCCGTCTATCTGCTGGGTAAATATGTTGAGAATCGCAATGCTTTCATATCACACTTGTCCGCTGGCAACTTTGGGCGGCAAAGACACCGGCGGAATGAACGTTTACGTGCGGGATCTAACTACCGAACTTGGCAAACTGGGAGTTCGCGTGGATGTTTTCACGCGCTCGCAGGATGAGCATGTGCCGCACGTCCTGCACGATCTAGGCTTCGGCAATCGCGTGGTGCATATCCAAGCCGG
>JADLCG010000334.1 GCA_020847355.1 Anaerolineales bacterium
GCAACCCGGCGATACATGGGAATCCATCGCTCAAAAATATAACGCGAATGTCGTTGTTTTGAAAATGGTCAACAAAAATAATTTGAGCGGCGTATTGGTTATTCCGCTCAATTCAGCAAACGGCGCAATTCAAGCCGCCACGCCGAGCGCTTCAAACCAAACTTGTTTGGATATTATTCGCAATCTCAAATTAACCGGCACAAATTCCGGAGCGGCAACTTTCAAAATTTGCGGGCAGGTTGATTCTTCCAATAATTTGAAAATCGCCTCAATTCATATCTCGCAAAAGCCCGAAGAAGTCGGCGCGAACGTAATTTCGCAAGACCTGATCATTCCGGTACAAACATCCACCAACATCAACGACGCAAACAGCTTCATCATTGGCGATATGAATTATGACGGCAATGACGATTTCCGCATCGTTGAGTTTTTACCCGCCGGCGCAAATATTCCTTATTTATATTTCATCTACGACCCGGCGACCAATAAATTTGTCTACAATGAAGCCTATCGTGTCATCACTTCGCCGGAATTTCCGGGAAGCCCCAACATTCAATCCAAATGGCGCGAGAGCGCGGTCAAAAGCGGCATTGATATTTACACGCTGACGAATAACACGCCCAAGTTAACCAAACGCGAAACTTGGGAAGTCATCAACGAGTCGCAAGCCAAACATCAGGTGATCGTCTTCAATGTGGATGGAAGCAGTCAAGTGACTGTGGATGAAATCGTCGCCCTGCCGATTCCGTAATTCCACGCCTAAAGCCAGACTGAGCGTCTCTTGACAAATAGACAAACATCTATATAATAAGCGCATGAAGTTCGATTCTGTGCTTTTCGCCAAAGCCATCTCCGACGATACGCGCCAAAAAATCATGAGCGTGTGTTGTTGTTGTTGGCTTTCGGTCAGCGAAATCGTCGAAAAGATCGGATTCAGCCAGCCGACTATTTCCCATCACCTGGCCATCCTGCGCGACGCCAACCTGGTCAACGTCCGCGAAGAAGGCAAACAGACCTTTTACACGCTCGATCAGGAGCGCGTTGCCTTTTGTTGCGGTCAAATGATGGTGAAGTTTGCGCCGGAAGAAAAAGCCACACAAGTTATTCTCAAAGTAATTTGAGGCTTATTTTTTTAATCTGATATATAGACGAATATCTATTTGAGAGCGCAAAATCCGACTCAGCGAAACCGCCCGGAAAGGAGGTGAAAGCCATGAACGAATTGCCCGTCTACACCAACGACTGCGACTGCGAAAATGAAATTTGCGAAAGCGGTTGTTGCGACAACGCCAGTTGTTGCTAAATGTAAAACCTCTGTTTATCGCGCGGTAAACAGAGTGAACTTATTCGCCTATTTTTTCAATCAAATTCATAGACAACTATCTATATAAAAGGAGTATATTATGAAGCAGTCCCCCATTCACGAAACTGTCCGTGAGCATTACGCCCAACGGATCATACAATCTGCCGCATGTTGCAACTCAGATGGGTGTTGCGATACAAACGCCGCACTCTACCCTGAGCAATTGCTCAACGCGATTCCTGCCGAAATTTCCAACACCAGCTACGGGTGCGGCGACCCAATTACGCTCGCCTCATTAAAACCCGGTCAGACTGTTCTCGATCTCGGCTCAGGCGCAGGGCTGGATTGCATCCTCGCGGCGCAGAAAGTCGGCGAAACCGGACGCGTAATTGGCGTGGATATGACCGCCGAAATGATCGAACGCGCGCGCGCCAACGCAAGCAAAGTCAAATTAGCCAACATCGAATTCAAACACGGCTACCTGGAAAACCTGCCAGTGGAAGACAATTTCGCGGATGTGATTATTTCCAACTGCGTCATCAACCTTTCGCCAGATAAAGCCCAAGTCTTTAGCGAGGCGTTCCGTGTCTTGAAGTCCGGCGGCAAACTTGCAGTTTCAGACATCGTGACCGAAGGTCCCCTGCCCGCGGCGGTGAAAGAAAGCCTCAGCGCATGGGCTGGGTGCGTGGCTGGCGCAGTGGAAGCGCGGGAATATCTCGCCATGCTGGAAGCCGTTGGCTTCAAAGATATTTCCATCCAGCCAATTTTCTTCGATCCGTCCATAATTGATTCTGCGCTGGTAGAGATGAACTTAACGCTTGAAGGCGTTTCGCCAGAAATGCTTTACAAAGCGGTGTATAGCGCAAAAATCACAGCGTATAAATAGGCAACCTGCACTCTCTTAAGTAGGTCGGGTTGAAAACCCGACTTTCTGTTTTACAGAACTGTCGTGCTGTGCGCCTATAACTGTCACGCTGAAAGCGTGACCTACAATCCATTTACATCCGTGATTCCGTTTCAAAATCCGTCACACGCCGCCTGCCGCTTTTGCAGTAGCGGCGGAGCGGGTGTGCACATCCAGTTTTTCAAAGATGGCTTTCAAATGTCGTTTGACCGTATTGGTGGTGATGAATAATTTCGCGGCGATTTCTTTATTAGTTAGTCCCTGAGCGAGTAAATCTAGCACTTCGCGTTCGCGTTCGGTGAGCGCGTTCAGTTCGTTCATGGCTTGGGCGGAAAGTCTGGCGTCTTCTACCGCGTGGCGAAAAGCGGCGCGGTCAAAGGTTTGCTTTTCAAGATATGCGGAAATTGAGCGCTCGGCATAAATTTTTTGAATTTCCTGCGGCTCTGCCATGCCGCTGACGACAATGGCAGGAATTCCTAAAGCTTGCATATTTTCTAAAAGTTGATAGCCTTCTTGATATGAAGTTTCGGAAGGTTTTTCTAGATTAAGCGCCACTGCGCCTTTGAGCGAAAGGTCTACAACGGCGAGGGAGAATTTCTCGCGGCGTAAACAACCCATCGCTTCGCCAAAGCTTGCGCAAGCGCGCACTTGAAAGCCAAGGTCATGGAGCAGTTCTTCAAGAATATTGCGCCAACCGGCATCATCATCCACCACGATTACGCGCTGTGCAGAAGCGCTTCCAGCGTTAGCTTCTGTTTTAGAAGCAGATGCAGGCTCGGGCGCGGAAGGGGCGTTTACTGTCGCCTGTCCGGGCGCGCTGGCTAAGGCGCGATTCACTACATCTCGAAATTGCCCGCGATGAAAACTTTCCTTGCGCAGAAATGTAAACGCGCCATAATCTGTTAATGCAGTGACGGCAAGTTCAACAGTTGCAAAGCCGGTCAATAAAATTGTTTTGCAATTTGGGTCAAGGCGGCGCACTGCATCGAGCACGCGCAAACCGTCATAGTTATTATGATCGTTCGGCGAAAGCGAAAGGTCAACAATGGCGATGCGATGCGGCTCTGAACGCAGGAAGCGCGTGGCTTCATCTAAATTTGAGGCAACGCTGACGGTGAGACCAAAATCTGAAAGGATTTCGCTTAAGATTTGTTGCCAAGAGTTATCGTCTTCAACGACAAGGGCGAGGATGTTAGAGTGACTCATGCGCTCTCCGCGACGGGCAGGCGCAAATGGAAGGTGGCGCCGATTTTATTTTCGGGGTCGCTTTCCACAGAAACAGAGCCGCCCAATCTGGCCATCAAGGTTTTTACCCACCACAAGCCAAAACCTAATTTATCGGGCCTGGCAACTGCGCGGCTGGAAAAATCCAATTCAAAGATGCGGTCTTGAATTTCATGCGGGATGCCCGGTCCGCCATCGCTGACGGAAATATCCACCCACTGTGGGTTTGCGCGCCCGTGAATTGTAATTGCGCCGTTGGCGTGCATGGCTTCGATGGCGTTTTCGATGAGGTTCTTGAAGACAAATGCGAGGCTTTGTCCGCCGGCATAGACCATCGGAAGTTGTTCGAGATTTTCGAGGCTGATCTTGACCGTGTTGGGTATATTGATCGAGCGAAGCGCTTCGTGGATGCGCGAAGCGACGTAAAATTTTTCCATGCGGATGGGACGCAAGTGCGATAAATTCTCCTGCACAATCTGCATGGCTTCGGAGGCGCAACGTTCAATTTCGTTTAAGTTATTTGCAAGATAGGTATCTTTTTCGAGCAAGGTTTGGTATTTGTCTTCAATGTTTTGCACGCGCACAGGGATTGTGCCAACTTTGTTGTTGACATTATGCAAGAGATTGGAGGAAATATCGCCTACGGCGGCAAAGGTCTCAGCGATGAGATGGCGCTCTTGCGTGGTTTGCAAAGCTTGTTGATGGGCTTCGTTTTGAATCGCCAGAACGGCATAATGCGCCAAACAAGTTAACACTTTTTCATCCCATTCGGATTCGGCGAGTTGTGCGGCTTGATCGCCCATGTTGTAGGCGCTAAACGCGCCGAGAGTTTCGCCGCCTTCGCCGGTTAATAGCGGGACAATTAACCCACGCGACCAATCTTTTGAATCTGTAAATTGACGCGAGCCAAAATCCCGCTCCGCATGTTTTAGTTTGACGGTCTTCTGCAATAAAACGGATTGTCCGATAAAACTCTCTTGCAATTTCATTTTTTGCTGATTTTCATCCGAAGCGGCGCGCAACAATTCCTGATGTTCGTCCATGATCCAGATGGCGCTAAACGAAGCGTTCAATAAATCTCTAGCAACCGCTTCAATATGCTTCAACACTTTTTTGCCGGGCTGGGAGATGAGCAAACGCGCCACTTCCTGCAGAGCGTCAAGCAGGCGCGCTTCCTGAATGGCTGTAATTGCATACGTCGCCAGCGATTGAAGCATGTGATTATCATCTTCTGAAAATGCGCCCACATGCGGACTCTCTACATTCAAGATGCCTTCCAAACGTCCGCTGGAATTGACTAAAGGGACCGTCAATTCCGAGAGCATTCGCAAACCCGAATCTAACGGGTAGTAAACATTTACCCAGGGAGCTTCGCGCAGGTCATGGATCAATAACGGTTGTCGGGTGCGGGCGACGTGCGCCATAATGCTATTGGCGCTGAGCGGCATTTTTTCAACCGCAGGATGATCCACATACGCGCCGCCTACCGCAGTAGTGATCAGGAATTCGCCGCTTTTATCCAAGAGGC
>JADLCG010000335.1 GCA_020847355.1 Anaerolineales bacterium
AGCAGGAACAATACGCGCTCGTTCAGCCTGGCGTTATTCTCGCGGATTTGAATCGTGAAGCCGCAAAGCATGGCTTGATGTTTGGTCCAGACCCCGCTTCGGCGGAACGCGCCACAATGGGCGGCGTGATTGGCAACAATGCCACCGGCGCGCATTCTATTTTATATGGCATGAGCGCGGATCATTTGCTGGAAGTGGATGTGATTCTGAGCGATGGGACTTTGAGTAAATGGGGAATAGTAAATAGTAATTGGGGAATTGGAAACCGAGAATTGGAGATCGTTTCAGTTGTAAATGAAATCCGCGAGAAATATGCTGATGCGATAAAAAACAATTACCCGAAGTCATGGCGCAACTCAGCCGGGTATCGGTTGAATTATCTCTTGCCGTGGAGTTCATCCAAGCCGCCGCAATGGCAGGGAGATTATCCCAACTTGAAATCTTCAGCCATAAACCTTGCGCCATTGTTGGCGGGGAGCGAAGGCACGCTGGCGGTTATTCAGAAGATGAAAGTTAATTTGGTGCAGAAGCCCAAACATACGATTTTGGGAGTTTTGCAATATGACAGCATTGAGCAAGCCTGTGACGACGTGCCGCGCCTTTTGGAATTTACGCCCAGCGCGATCGAATTGATTCCGCGCATGATTTTGCAATTGGCAAGAAGCGTGCCTGCCGTTGCTAATCAAATGAGTTGGATGATTGGAAATCCCGAAGCGATTTTAGTCGTTGAGTTTAGCGGCGACCAGCTATCCGCGTTGAAAGATGCGGTGAGAAAAATTGGCGCAACGCTGACGATTGCCGAATCCACTGAGGAGCAGAATCAAATTTGGAATATCCGCAAATTAGGCTTGGGGATTTTAGATTCGCGTCCGCAAGTTAAGCGCCCGATTGCCTTTATTGAAGATTGCGCCATTCCCGTTGAGCGCTTGGGCGAGTTTGTGCGCGAGGTGCAAAAGATTTTATCTGCCGAACATGTGGAGGCGGGGATTTATGCCCACGCTTCTGGCGGGTGTTTGCACATTCGCCCAATTTTAGATTTACTGCATGGCGCAGGCGCGAGGTCAATGCGTAGTATCGGGGAGCAGGTATTTTCTGTGACGCTGAGGCTGGGCGGCTCGATGAGTAGCGAGCATGGCGATGGAATTGCTTCGGGCGAATTTATTGAAAGGACTTATGGAAAAGAGATCGGCGCGGCGCTGAGCAAGCTGAAACGCGCGGCAGACCCGGATAATCTTTTGAACCCGCAGAAAATGTTATCTGCGCCGCCAATGGATTCAAATTTACGTTACGGCGAGAAATACCAAGTCAAAGTTTGGGATTCGGCTTTGCGTTTCAATCACGAGCGCGGGCTGGCTGGGGCGATTGAGCAATGCAACGGGCAGGGCGTGTGCCGAAAATCTACGGGGCTGATGTGTCCTTCGTTTCAAGCGAGCGGCGAAGAAGGTTTGAGTACGCGGGGCAGGGCGAATTTGTTAAGGGCGGTAATCAGTAAACAGAATGCAGAAGGCGGAGAGCAGAATGAACTTGAAGAAGCAACTTTTCAGACTCTCGATTTATGTTTAGCTTGTAAAGGTTGCACGAGCGAATGTCCGAGCGGGGTGGATATGCCAAAACTGAAATATGAATTCATGCATCAATATTACAAGTCGCATCGCAGGCCGTTGCATGATTATTTGTTTGCCTATTTTCATGTAGTCGCAAAGTGGCTGAGTCCCGTTGCGCCTTTGGCAAATTGGTTTATGCAGGCGCGCTGGTCGCGTAAGTTGATTGCTAAAACTTTTGGAATTACGGACAAAAGACCTTTGCCTTTGTTCGCTAAACGGAGAGCGCGTCAGCGTGACGAGCAAGTTGATAATGCCGACAAACAAACCGTTTTATTTTTACCGGATGTTTTTTCTGAATACATTGAACCTGAAGTGAAAGAATCGGCGATTGCATTGCTGAACTATTTTGGTTATGCAGTGAAGGAATTGCCGCTGATCGGCGCGGGCGCGGTATTTCTTTCTAAAGGCTTTATTGACCAAGCCAAGCGCCACGCTGAAAAAGTTTTGGATGAAATCAAAAGCTTGGGCGTTGAATCAATTGTCGGCGTGGTGGGGTGCGAGCCGCCTGAGGCGTATTGTCTCAAGCATGAATATCTCGCCTTATTGCCAGAGCGTAAAGCGGAAATTGAGTCAATCTCTAAAAAGATGTTTTTAGTGGATGAATTTCTTCTGCGCGTAGCCAAATTGAGAGATTTAGGTAATTTGAAAACGGATCAAATCGAAAAAGAAAAAATATTTTTTCAGCCGCATTGCCATCAGCGCGCCGAAGGGGAATTGGCGACAGTGGAGTTGCTGAAACTTTTTGGCTTTGAGGTGGAACTCAGCCCTGCGGGTTGTTGCGGCATGGCTGGCACGTTTGGCTATGATGCAAATCATTACGAACTATCCATGCAAATTGGCGAGTTGAAGTTATTGCCCAAAGCGAGAGAACTGCAAGGGGCGCGTATTGTCTCTTCGGGTTCGGCGTGCCGCATTCAGATTCGCGATGGGGCGGAGCGCGAGGCGATGCATCCGCTGGCGTTGTTGAGCGAGCGAGTGAAGCGATATAATTAAATATCTCAAACGAGGTGGAAATGCGAAAGATATCTGAAGATCAAACCCGCAAGCAGCGTCAATGTATGTTACTTGCTATAATACCCGCAGGACTCAACCTATGAAACTCACCGACCACGAAAAACGCGAAATCCTGAAACTGCTCTCAGCAGATGGAACTTTGTCGTGTCATTTCGAGGCGGAGCCGAGAAATCTTTTTGCGCGGACGGTTAAGATTTCTCACTTCGTTCGAAATGACAATTTGAAAGAGACACAATGAAACTCACCGACCACGAAAAACGCGAAATCCTGAAACTGCTCTCAGCGGACAAGCCCCTGCCCGACAAATATCGCTTCCTTTTGTTTGACGACAAGCGCGAAGTGGAATTGATCTGGAACGGCAAAAGTAACGAAGTGACCAATATCGTTCTGCCGTTTCAAGTCATTGAGCAGGTGGACGAACCCCGCGCCGAAAAACTAGAAGAAAATTCCATGCAAATGTTGCCCCTGTTTGATAAACGCGGGCGACAGCAGACGGGCTGGACGAATAAACTGATCTGGGGCGATAACAAGTTGATTCTTTCGTCGTTGAAAAACGGCGCGATGCGCGAAGAGATTGAACGCAACGGCGGAATCAAACTGATTTACATTGACCCGCCCTTTGACGTGGGCGCGGACTTTTCAATGGACATCGAGATTGGAGACCCCGCGAGCGGGACAAGTGATACTTTTACCAAACGCCCCAACGTATTGGAAGAACTCGCCTACCGCGA
>JADLCG010000336.1 GCA_020847355.1 Anaerolineales bacterium
GAGCGTGGGAAAACTTCTCGGAGCAAAGCAAGCCATGAAGTCCGGGGTGGGGAGCGCTAGCATCCACATTGGAAACGGCGTAGTCGTTGGCGCTTTGGCGGTAGTCAATGCCTTTGGCGATGTAGTTGATCCGCGCACGGAAGAAATTATCGCGGGGGTGCGCTCAACCAAAATTGGACCTTTCAAAATTGGCGCAACCGGTCAATTTGCGAACACGCTGGAGTTGATGAAATCTACGTTAGGGCGCGGCATCCTCAATTTGGCGAGCGGCGGAAAAAATACTTCGCTTGCAGTTGTGGCGGTCAACGCTAGTTTGACCAAAACGCAAATGACCAAAGTGGCGCAAATGGCGCATAATGGATTTGCGCGAAGCATTCGCCCGGTGCATACTTTGCTGGATGGCGATACGGTTTTCGCTTTAGCGCTGGGCGGCAAAAAAGCGGATGTTTCGATTGTGGGCGCATTTGCGGCTGAGGCTTTGGCGCAGGCGGTGTTGAGAGCCGTGCGGATGTCCGCTGAGGCTGGCGGCTTGCCCGGCTTATTGACGAATTGATTACGCTTATGAAGAAGTTTCTGACGAGCCTGTTTTTGGGGGCGGCGCTTGCGTTTCTTTTCAATAGTTTATTTATGCGTTTACTACAACGCCCGCTTTTAGAGCAGGCGCTGTTGCTGGTATTTTCAACGGCGGCGTTTGGTTATTTGAGCTTTGCGTGGCTTGAAACGCCGCGTAGGAATCTTTTGCCGGATATTAAGCGGTATTTCTCGGCGTTTAAGTTTTCTACTTTCGTCAAAGCGAATGCGCCCGGACTTCTGCTGGCTTTGCCGTTCTTCGTCGCTTATTTTTCCATTGGGCTAAAACTGAATCCCGCAGATATGGATACGGTGGATAATTTTCTAGATGCGGATAACACCTCGTGGATGATTCGGATTGCCCAAGTTGGCGGGGCTTCGCTGGAAATGCGCGGGCCGCATCCCTTTGCGTATTTACTGTTTCGTCCATTTGGCTTTCTACTGAATCTGTTTACTCATAACTTTGCGCTCTCCGCGATTGCGCTCAACGCTTTGGCTGGGGCATTGTGCGTTTTTCTGGTTTGGCTGTATATCAGGCGGCAGACCGAAAATCAAGCCTATGCGCTTCTTGCGGGGAGTTTCTTAGGCTTATCTACCGCGCAATTATTTTTTGGTTCGGTGGTGGAAACTTACATCTTCTCGGCTTTAGCTTTATTGCTCTTTTTTGTTTTGCTTCAAAACTCAGGAACCTCAATCGGACAGGCGGTTGGCGCAGGCGCGATTATTTTTGGAATTACGTTTACAAATTTTGTGCAAGCGTGTCTTGGCTTCTGGGTTGCGCGCCCGCGTCTGAAGGAAATCGCGCGCTTCGTGGCGCTGACTCTCTCGCTGAGCGTGGCGTTGAGTTTGCTTCAAGCGGCTTGGTATCCCTCTAGCAAACTTTTTTTCCTCCCCACCGATGCGCAGGCGGAAGGGGAATATGTCAGTTTATTTTTTCAAGACTCAGCCTGGCGCGCTGTGGGGCGGGTGGTCTTATTGATTCGCACGGTTTTTTTATACACAATTGTCGCTCCGAAACCGTATGTTTTTATCGAGGACGTAGGCGGCACGTTTCCGCGTTTCAACTTTTTCAAAATTGTACCCGGGACGTTCTCCTACGCCGCCTATTCTGACGTGGGCAAATGGTTAATCCTAGTCTGGGGGCTGGCGCTCGCCCTTTCGACGTTCTTCTTCATCCGCGATCTGATCCGCGCCCGTAAATTTGATATTCGTCTCGCGCTCCTGCTGTGTGTGCTTTTCAATTTCGCGCTTCATTTGATTTACGGCTATGAGCCGTTTCTATATGCGCCGGATTGGGCTTACGCGCTAATTTTATTTGTCGTTATTTCGCTTCAACCGCTTGCGAAGCGTAAAATATTTCAAACTGGCTTTTTTATTTTCCTTTGTTTACTGGCTTACCATCAAACGCAATTTATTCAATTTATCTTGCAGACTATCGCCCCATATTTAAATCAATGATTCGTCGCTTTTCAGATTTCCGCCTGCTTTTAGCGTGGTGCATTGCCATATTCTGTTCTTATTTCTTTGGACTAGGCTTTTTAGGAGGGTTTTACCCAACCCTTCCCGGCGTTTTCCTGAGCGTTTTGATTGTGCAGTGCTTGACGGCTATTTTTGCGTTACGTCTACTTGTGCGGCTGGATGCGCTCCGCAACGCGCAATCGGTTGATTTTTTCTTGTGTATAGCTCTGGCTTTAGGATTGATCTTTTTTACTTGGCGCATGTTTGAGTTGTTGAGTCAATATCCCCAAATGTTCGACGCGCAAGCGCTCCTGCCTGAATCTGGGCAAATCTGGTCGTTTTTAGGTTCGAGCGTTTTAACTCTATTCTGCTTAGCCTGGCTTGACCGGAAGAAAATTATCCAAAACCGCTTTGCCTTTGCCGATGCGTATTTACCCGGCGCGGCTTTAGCCGGAATCTTTTTTACAATCTATTTTCAAACCGCGCTTACTTTTAATCAACCCGTCTTTGATGTGGATGATATTTTCTTTGATGCGGACGGCTTGCTCTGGCGCACGCGCTTTACTACGGAAACAGTCGTTGATTATTACTGGCGCTCCGTTCATCCATTTGTATTGATTTTGATTCGACCATTAGTCGCCTTTATATCTTTTTTTCTGCGCGGCGATAAACTTACCGCGGCAATTGCGCTGATTTCGATAACTGGCGCGCTCTGCGTTTTTTTAGTTTGGTATTTTGTCCAAAAAAACAGCGGGCATTCATTATATGCTCTGCTGATCGCCGCTATATTTGGGGCTTCTGCCGCCCAATTGGTTTTCAGTTCGTTAATCGAAACTTATATTTTCCTAGCCGTAACGGCTCTGCTATTTACGGTTTTTCTATTGAGTAATGCGCCTTTTGGTCTCCTTGTAACGACAAGCGTTCTATCTTTTGGAATTACGTTATCGAACTTCGTTCAACAACTCATCGGTTTTATTTGCGTGCGCCGAAACTTTAGAGAATGGATTAAGTTTGGAGCGCTGGCGGGATTATTAATCCTCCCTTTGACTTTCTTGAATAACTTTGTATATCCTAAATCACAGCCTTATTTTTTTATCCCATCTAGTTTAAACGCCGAAGCGGAAAACACTTTTGCGCCGTCGGTTCCTCGCGCCTTAGCTGTGGCTCGCGTAATGGCTATGTATAGCATGGTTGCGCCGGACCCATTAATTTTAGCTGAAGAAATTCCGTTTCTGAAAGTTTGGATTTTTAAGGCGGAGCCTATGCGCTTGAGCGAATATGCGACAAGTTTGGATACCGCGCTCGCCGCGTCTTGGATAGTTTTGATTTTATTAGGCGGATTTTTATTTCTGAAGAATTTCGCTCGCCGCGATAACCGCTTCTCTCTGACCTTTTTGTTGATTCTGCTCTTCAACTTTTTCCTACACCTCCGCTACGGGAAGGACGTCTTCCTATATTCAACAAATTGGACCTACGCGCTTGTCCTTTTATTATCCATTGCTTGGGCGGACCTTGCTAAGGCGCGCTGGTTTCAAATTGTTTTATTGATTTTTGTTTTCTTACTGCTTGCCAATAACTTCCGCTTAATAGAGGTAATGCTCTATACTTCAGCCCGCCATATTCAATAGCCTCTTGCGAAAGTCAATTGTAGGTCAGGCTTTTAGCCTGACACCCTCTTGAAATTTGACGCATGGCGGGTTGAAAACCCGCCCTACAGCTACTTTTGCAAGAGGTCTAATAACGGATTTTCAGCGAAAATCAAAAGAGTTCTGAGGCTGTAAAACCTCAGAACTCTTTTGATTCTGCATTCTCTTATTTTCTAAATATGGATCGGCTGACCGTCTGCTCCGTGCGCCGCTTCCATCAATGTTTCTGAAAGCGTTGGGTGCGCGTGGACGTTTCTCGCAATCTCATGCGGAGTCAATTCCATCATGCGCGCCAGCGTAAGTTCAGGTAATAACTCCGTCACTTCTGGACCGATCATGTGCGCGCCGAGAATTTCGCCATATTTTTCGTCCATGACGATTTTGACGAAGCCGGCATAATCGCCAAGTCCCAGCGCTTTGCCATTGGCTTGGAACGGGAAGCGACCCACTTTGATATTGAAGCCTTTTTCTTTAGCCTGCGCTTCGGTATAACCAAACGAAGCCACTTGCGGGTGACAGTATGTAGCGCGCGGCA
>JADLCG010000337.1 GCA_020847355.1 Anaerolineales bacterium
CCCGCCAATGACAATATTTTGTATCGTTTTCTTTTTCAGCCAGACGCTGTAGAAGAAAACATAATAAAAAATTCCGGCTAATGATAACAACGCCGCCAGCAAATTAACAAAGCTCGCCATGAGATAATAACTGGACAAACAACGTAGCAAGCCAAACGAAAGCCCTTCAGCCGCCGTGAGGCGGCCATCCGCCAATGGGCGTTTTGAGGTGCGTTGCATGTTTTTATCCAACTCGCGGTCAATATATTGATTCAACGCGCCAGAGCCAGCCGCCGCCAGCGCTCCAGCGAACAGAGTCCAAAAAGTGAGCCCTGCTGAGGGCCAGCCTTTTGTGCCAGCCACCAAGCCGCCATAAGTCGTTAGGAGTAAAAGCGCCACAATCCAAGGCTTAGTGAGGATAAAGAAATCTTTTGCGCGTTGTTTCCAAGCAAAGTTAGGGATATTCGTCGTCTCGTCTCGCAAACTCCCGGCGATCCATACCAGAGCGCTGAGCGAAATCCACAGCGAAACAGTCGTCAGCTTATGCAAGATCACCAAATGGTAGGGGTACAAACGATTCACTTCGATTGCGCCGACCAAAACCTGCCCAAAAAATAATGTAGCTGTCACTGTAGTTAACGGCAACAACCAGCGATGCTCGCGTTGTTCGCGCGCGGCTTTGCGCCAAACCAAGAGCATCATAATTAGAGAAATGCCCACAAAAGCAAAATGCGCGAGTTTCAAGTAGCTAAACGGCGTATTGGAAAGACATGCCAGCCAGCCGCCACAAGCTTCTAAAGCGCTCGTTTGCGCGATCGCCAAACCGAGGACAGTCGCTAAAAGGATGAAAACGAACAAGAGCGCCGTATATTTAGCAAAGGAAGAACGAAGCGAGTATTTCATGAATTTTTTTCCTGCTTTCTAATAAAGAAAGGATAACCAAAGAACAAAATTGCCGCAAAGATGAACCACTGCCAAGCATAACCCAAATGCGGGCCTTCGGTCAAATCCAATTCAGGCTGATAGGGTATCGGCGGCGTAGTATCCGCAGGGTTGACATTGAGTTGAATATAAACTTTCAAAATTGGATAAGGATATTGAGCGGGGATTCTTTCGAGATCGAAATTGTTCCAAATTTCAAGCTTTTTTCCATCAGGAGGAAGCGCGTCCGCGACTCCGCCGAAAGCTGGCTTGCCAGACCCAAGCCGAATCTGCCCCGTTACAGTGACTGCGCCGGGCTCGTCGAAACTGCGCCAATCTGCATCAGCGGGTATCCAGCCTCGGTCCACCAGAACAGCTTCCCCGTCGAAGCGCAGCGGCGTGACGAGATGATAACCATATTGACTTCCGTAGTATTGATTCCGCAAAGCGATCTGATTCTCAAAATCATATTCGCCAGTGACCGTTACGGCGCGCCATTCCATCGTTGAAATGTTCTCGGGCAGTTCGTGGTTTAAGTTTAATTCCGGCGCGGCGTGCATCGCCTCAACTTGCGCGTTGAAGGCGCGGCGTTGCGCCAAACGATCCAATTGCCAAATCCCCAAGCGAATACATAGCGCCGTGCCTGCCAAAACAAGCGCGGTCGTCAACAGCCATTTACGGCTAAATATTTTTAGCAGAAACATTATCTTGGTTTTCTTTTTCTTCTTCTTTTTTCGCCGGCAAAAGCACAGAGTAAACTGCCAGCAGAGCGCCCAAAGGCAATCCGGCGTTTAAAATTCCGGTGATGCGGGTGTTCGTCGTCAAAGAATCGCGCACATCCAAGCCTAGATATTGAGAGGCTTGAAATGAACATTCTACCGATCCATTTTGCGCTTCGCCTAGAACCAACTGACCTTTTGTGCCGGCGGGAATCCAAAGCGGACCTAGCTGATGATTAGCGGAATCTTGATTATCAATAACCAGCACATCGCCATTTACGAAAATCGTATTTTCAATCGGCAAAGCGGGCTGACCGCCATGCGCGATCAGATCAGCCGTGCCGGCTGGCACAACCATCGTTATGGTAGCCGGCTCTCTGGCTGTTTCGCCGAGAAAGTAAAAAGTGACTTCGCTTAGCACGATGCCAACCGCCAAGCCAAGCGCCATAGAAATCAAAATCCGTTGAACGTAGATATTTTTAAACATAAACTAGCGCTTTAGCAAAATTGAAATATCGTGGGCGATATCTTCCCAGTTTGTATCCGGGCTGTATGAAAGCCGCAGGTTGCCAGTTTGGTCAATCACCAAAATTCGGGCGCTATGATTAACAATATAGCTATCCGCCGACGTGCCGGGGACTTCTTCACGGTAGATGCCGTAGCCTGCCCAGACTGGGGTTAATTCTTCCAACGTGCCGCTCAACCCAATGAAGCCTGGGGAAAATCTCTCGACATATTTTTGAACAGCGTCAGGCGTATCGCGTTTTGGATCTACTGAAATAAAAATTACCTGAGTTTGATCGGCTTTCTCTTTCAAATCTTCGGTCACTAGCTTCAAATCCGCCAGCGTGGTGGGGCAAACGTCCGGACAGTAGGTATATCCAAAAAAGAGGATAACTACTTTTCCTTGATAAGCGCTCAATTGCGTTTGCGCGCCCTTGGAATTGGTCAGGCTGAAATTTTCCGCCACTGGATAAGGTTCTGCATATTCGGTTCCGCGAAAGCTAGCCGGGCGCTGAAGGATGAGGCTAAGCGTCAGCGCGAATGAGATCACGAGCAAAACGGCAACGCCCACGAAAAATATTTTTTTATTCATTGCTATTCCTGATTACGAATAAAAAATCCGCTTCCGAAATCGGCAACGGATTTTTTATTTTATATGCTGTCGCTAAAGCTTGCCGATGAGATACAGCGCGGGGTAGAAGAAAATCCACACGAGATCAACAAAGTGCCAGTAGACTGCGGCGGCTTCGACCGCATAATGTTTTTCGGCGGTGTATACGCCTTTACGCGCATTATTCCAAACGATATAGAGGAAGATCAAGCCAGTGAGCACGTGGAAAGCGTGCATCCCGGTCATCATGTAGAACACGCCGCCCATCGGACCTGAGGCTGTGTTGCCAAAACTGGCGACCAAACCTTCTTCTGCGGCTAATCTCCACTCAACGAAGACCACGCCAATCAAGAAGCCCAAGCCGAGCACAAAGGTAATGACCGTGTTGCGCATGAAGCCCTTCACGTCTCCATAGCTCATCTGCGTTTCGCCGCGATTCATGAAGAAGGAAGAAATCAACAGAACGGCGGTCACAGCCAAGCCAAGTTCTTGATTCAACGGCGGGCGGTGAAAGCCAAGCAAGTTGGCGCGCACCACCAAAAGACCGGCGAAGAGAAAACCGTCCGAAAGCAGGAACAGCCATAAGCCCAAGCGGTTCGTGCCGGTTTTGTAGGCGTAGGAATGCTCGTCGTGGTCTTTATCCGCCTGATTTAGTTTGTAAATGTGCATGAAGTAGTACAGCACGAGGGCGGCTTTGACCACTGCGAACACGATCAAGATCATTACTGCATCTAAAGCGATGGCGACGAAAAACTCCAGCAGAGTCAGGACGGCGAGATAGACGAAAATCACTACGC
>JADLCG010000338.1 GCA_020847355.1 Anaerolineales bacterium
GAAAAAATAATCACGCCGCGTAAATTTTCAAAGACGGCATGATCGAGTTGATTGTATCCATGCGGCGGGATCGTCGCCTCGTTGAGCGCAAGCGGTTTTGCCGTCAAAAGAATGCGCGCAGTTTTCGACTCCGCGTCAAACGCTTGCAAAAATAATTCCACCCAAATCAGATGGTTCTTTTTATGACGAAGCCGCCAATGCCCCAATGAACATCTTTCAGCGGGTATTTTCTTCAGGTTAGGCAGAAATAAGGCAATATCTTTTGAAGAAAAGAAATTCTCCAAAGCTAGGGTTTCTAAATCTACGTTTTCATGCCCGGCGAGGTTTAGTAAAGCTTCATTGACATGGATAATTTTTAGAGATTTTAGGTCGCAGACCCACATTGGCGCCGGATTCTGAGAAAATGCAAGTGGAAACGCTCCGCCCTTTTGCGTATATTTCTTTTTAGACACAAGGCTGTTTTTTCGCTCACTCATATCCATACGCCCAATTCAAACCATTAATGGAATGCGCAACAGTCACCATTCAGTTTATACTGTTAAGATACGCCGGTCAAGAGGACACACCGATTCCGACGCGGCGGTGTTCTAGACAAAAAAACAAAAAAGGATTAAATCACATGACCACGCTTGTCCCTACGCTGTATGAACGTTCTTTTCCGCGCGCTTCCAACCTGACCCGCAACCTGATTCTGGTTCTTTTGGGTTCGCTCTGCGTTGCGCTTTTTGCCCAAATTGAAATTCCTATGCAACCTGTGCCAATTACCGGGCAGACTTTTGCAGTTCTATTAATTGGCGCGCTCCTTGGTTCTAAACGCGGCGCGGCGGCTATCTTAGCCTACATTGCAGAAGGCGCAATCGGACTTCCATTTTTTGCGGGCGGAGCTTCTGGCATGGGCATTTTAACCGGCGCAACGGCGGGCTATTTATTAGGTTTTGTCGCGGCGGCGTATGTGATTGGTCTGCTGGCAGAGCGCGGCTTAGAGCGAAGCGCGCGAACTTCCTTAATCCCATTCTTCATCGGCACGCTGATCATCTATTTTTTTGGCGCGGCTTGGCTATCCTATATTTTGGGCAGTCTCAGTCAAGGAATTCAATCAGGCGTGATCCCCTTCTTATTTGGCGATGCGCTCAAACTACTAGCGGCGGCGCTGATCTTGCCCGGGGCTTGGAAGCTCTATAACAAATAAAAAAAATAAGAGCCTGCAAAATTGCAGGCTCTTATTTCACTAACTTCAACCCGACAACAAATGTCGAGCCGCGCTTGGCTTCGCTATGCACTTGAATTGTGCCTTTCAGCCCGTCTAAAATAGATTTGACGATATACAACCCAATACCGCTACCCGGCACTTCCGCCACAGTGACATTTTGAGCGCGATAAAAGCGCTCAAATAAATGCAAAAGCGCTTCAGGCGGAATGCCCAACCCATGATCCGAAATTGAGACTCGCGCCATTTCTTCATCCAGAGTAACTTTGATTTCAACAGTTTCGTTTTCCGGCGAAAATTTTACGGCATTATTGATCAAATTGATAAAGACTTGTTGCAAGCCGCCTTTATCGCCCCAGATCAATAAAGATTCAAAAGCGGATTCAAAGGCAAGCGTAACTTTCTTTTTATTGGCAATGGGCTTGACGGCATTCACAGAATCAAGCAGGGTAGGCATCAAATCCATCGGCGCGGATTCGAGGCGCATATTTCCGCTTTCAAGTCTGCCCGCCATGAGCAACTCGTTGATCAAATTTTTCTGGCGGTTTAATTCGCTGTTTAACGTGCGCCAATATTCATCCAGTTCTTCAGGCGTTCCGCCTTGCTGAATCAAATCCGCCATCAGGATTGCCGAAGTCAGCGGCGTGCGTAATTCATGCGAAGCGCGGTTGATAAAGTCCGATTTCATTTGATCAAGGTGCGCCCGCTCGGTAATATCGCGGATGATGATCAACGCCTCGCGCTCGCTAATCGGATGAAGTTCGGCTTCAAAAGTATTTGCAACCTGAGGGAGCGTAAAACTTTCCAGACGCTCAACGGCGGCGAACGGGCGGTTATCTTCTCCAAGCAGTTTATGCGCCGCATCTTCTGGAAACAAGCCAAGCAGGCTTCTGCCTAAGACGGCGTTGCGAAAAGGATATAAGGGATGATCGCTTTTGGCAAAAAAATCCAATACGCGCCCAAAACGATCAATGCGAATTAAAACATCCGGCAGGACATCCACGATGATACGATTGCGAGCTTCGCTTAAGCGGAGCACTTCTTCATAATGCACGCGCTCCATCGCGGCGCCGATCAAATTGGCGGTGGTTTGGACAATATCAAAAATAGTTGGCAACCAAGAGAGGCGATCGTCCCGATCGAATAATCCTAAAAAACCCCAAAAGCCCAATGTGCCTTGAATGGGAATCACCAGCAAAGAAATATTCGCGGCGGCAGGGCAATCCGTCTGCACATCGGTGACGGAAAAAACGCGCTCAGGCATCTCCGCTAAAGATTGCGCGAAGGGAGTAATCACCTTTTCCACTTCAAAGTTGGCGGCGGTTTGATCGGTCCATTGATATTTAACTTGTACCGGTCCGTTTTTGATATCAAAAATAGCGCAACTAAAAATCCCCACCGCGTAACTGAGCGTTTCCAAAACTTCGGGTATGCGCTGATCTAATTTCGGCGAGCGGAAGAGGCCGGCAGTTACCTCGCCGATCACCGAAAGCGCGCGCATGTGGCGTTTGAGGGCGCGGTCGGCTTGTTTTCTTTCGGTAATATCGCGCGCCACCAGTTGAATATAAGCGGGCATGGCTTTTTGATCGTGCACGACCGAAATGCTTAATTCAACCGGGATAATTAAGCCGTCTTTACGTTTGAGGGTTTGTTCCGTAGCTTGTTGCCGGTTGCCTAAAATTACATCGCGCCCCACAGATTCATCCAACATCATCAAATCTTCCACAGCCGTGCCGATCAAATCCCCTTCGGCATATCCGAGCAATTGAAGCGCTTTCGGGTTGGCTGTAATCACTTTGAAGTTCAAGCCAATAATCAAAACTGCCTCGCCGGTTTGTTCAAATAAGGCGCGGTAGTCTAGCGTTGTCCCCAAGCTTTTCCCGCTATTGAGATGAACTTTCACGTCCACTGGCAGTTTATCCAGCGGGATGGTTTTCTCATCCATAGGGAGTATCTTCCGGCGCAACAGGCGGGAGAATGGCTTGCACGCAACAGCCTTTCTCCGTTTCTAAAATCTTCACCTCCCCGCCCAAGGAGGCAAAAACTGCTCGCGCTGTGGTCAGCCCCACGCCCAAGCCTTGAAATTCGCGGTTATCGCCTTGACTAACTTGATAAAACCGTTCAAATACTTTTTCATGTAATTCTTTAGGAATGCCCGCGCCTTCATCTTCGACTTCAATAATTGCGCCGCCATTGCCAGTGGATTTAACCCGCAGAGTCACTTTGCCATTTTGCGGGCTGAACTTGAAAGCGTTATCCGCCAGGTTCACTAACGCCTGAGAAAATTCGCGCCGCGGCGCATAAAGCATTTCCGTAATTTGCAAATCAGCGATCAATTCAAGTTCTTTGGCTTGATAGCGTTGCAGTCGCTTCTGAACGGGACCGAGAATATGATGCTCCGGCGTAATGGATTGGCGGGCATACTTCATCTCATTCTGGTCAAGATCGGAGAGCAGAATAATATCGGAGACTAATCCTTCCATACGATCCACGCTGGAAAGGGCGATCCGAATGAAATCTTTTTGTTCTTCTGCGTCTTCAAATTTATGGCTGACCGCCATCTCCAAAGACATGACAATATTCCCCAAAGGCGTGCGGAGTTCGTGATGGAAATTTTGCAAAATCTCGCGGCGCAGTTTTTCCATCTCCGCTTGCGCATCCTGCTTGCCGAGTTGCCGACCAAATTCACGTTCGGTTTGCACGCGGCGTAAAACAGCTTCCACCCGCGCTAATAGTTCATCCACAACAAACGGCTTGGTCACATAATCATCCGCGCCTTCGCGAATGCCGGTAATGCGATCTTCTGAGGCAGTGCGGGCGGTGAGAAAAATGAACGGGATGGAAGAAAGGCTCGGCACAGTGCCCAACTGTCGGCGGAGTTCAAAACCGTTCATGTTGGGCATCATCACATCGGAGAGAATCAAGTCCGGGGTCGCTTGCGTCGCTTTCAAAATCCCATCTGTGCCATCTTCGGCGGTCACTACGGCATAGCCTTGGCGCTTCAAAGTAGCGGCAAGTCCCATCCGAATGGCGGGTTCATCATCCACAACTAAAATAGTTTTTTCTTTTTCGGCAGTCATAGGCGTTGATGCCGATTATCCCAATCATTTTCGGCAAAATCCATAATAAAGACATGACAGTTTCAAAAGCCTGTATAATGTCGGCATGTTTATAGATCAAGTTAATATTCACGTAAAGTCCGGCAAAGGCGGCGATGGCATGGTGCATTTTCGCCGTGAAAAATACGAGCCGCGCGGCGGTCCCGATGGCGGCGATGGCGGCAAAGGCGGCGATCTCATCTTTCAGGTGAAATCCACGCTCAACACGCTCTCCGCTTTTCGTCCCAACCAAAAATTTGGCGCGGAAGACGGCAAAGGCGGCGGAAGCTCGCAAATGACTGGGCGCGGCGGCAAAGACCTAATTATTTATGTGCCGCCCGGCACGGTCATCTATGACGCTGAAACCGGCGCATTGCTCGGCGATTTGACGCAAGCCAATCAACAGTTGCTGGTCTGCAAAGGCGGGCGCGGCGGACGCGGCAATCAACATTTTGCGACGGCGCGCAACCAAGCCCCGCGCACGGCAGAACGCGGCGAGCCGCACGAGGAAAAATTGATCCGCCTCGAACTCAAACTAATTGCGGATATTGGCATCATTGGCTTACCCAACGCCGGAAAATCCACGCTCCTCTCCGCGCTGACAAATGCCAAGCCCAAAATAGGCGATTACCCCTTTACAACTTTAGAGCCAAACTTGGGCGTAGCCAAAATTGACGATGACACCACGATCGTCATGGCGGACATTCCGGGTTTGATTGAAGGCGCGGCAGAAGGCGCTGGGCTAGGGCATGATTTTTTACGTCACATTCAACGCACGCGCGTTTTGATCCACATGATTGACGGACTCTCTGAAGACCCGCTCGCGGATTTCAGCCAGATCAATACGGAATTGGCTCTGTTCGATGCAAAGCTCGGCAGTAAACCGCAGGTGGTCGTCATCAATAAAATTGATCAGCCGGACGTACAAGCGCGCCTGCCTGAAATTCAAGCCAGCTTCAAAAAGAAAAAGGTGGAAATCATCAC
>JADLCG010000339.1 GCA_020847355.1 Anaerolineales bacterium
AAACGGAGGCTGTGGTTTCGAGTCCCAGATCCGCTTGGACGAGCAGAGTCTCTAAATCATCCCAAGTTTCAGCGGTAATTTCAGAAGTTCCCAGCAAAGCGGCAATTTGCCCAAAGGTGGCTTTGCTGGTCTTGGCGAGTCCGTTACGCCATTTTGTAAAAATGTTATCCATAACCGCGCGATTATACCTGAAGTATTCGCCTGTTGTTTTATGATATACTCTTTTGGCTAATCAAACAAAATAACGTTTTACTTGTCGTAACGAAAGGAAAAAATAAAAAAAATGAGCGGCGAACCTATTCACGTCACTGACGACGCTTTTGAACAAACTGTTATGCAATCTGCATTGCCTGTGCTGGTAGATTTTTGGGCGCCTTGGTGTAATCCATGCAAGATGATCGCGCCGACGCTTGAAAAATTAGCGAAAGAACAAGAAGGCAAATTGATTGTCGCTAAAATCAATACGGACGAAAACCCCGAATGGATGACCAAATTTGGCATTCAAGGCATTCCCACTTTGCTCTTTATCTCCGGCGGAAAAATTGTCCATCGTCAAACCGGCGCCCTGCCCGAACGTATGCTCCGCGACGCCGTAGATCAATTTATGGAAGTTGTCGCTAAGAATTAAAATCAAATACAGGAGACGGGATATGAAAAAGATTGCCGCATTGACGCTCGCTATTGGATTCGTACTCACGGCTTGTATGCCCGCTCCTGCCACCAACCTACCTGCCCCAACCGTTGACCTCAACGCCACCGCCGAAGTTTTTGTTCAGCAAACGCTTCAGGCATTGCCAACCATGACGACTGCGCCAACGAATACGCCGGTTGTGGTGACTGAAACGGCGACCCTCGCCCCAACTGAAACTGCTACTGCGACTTCAGATATTACAGCCACCGCGACAGTTTCAACGATCGCAACCACCCAGCCTGCCGGCACAGTCACGAGTACGGTAAGCGCTTCAACCGGAACGGTCAGCGCTACGCTTGGGAGCGCAACGGTAATAACCACGACAACAACTGCCACGTTAACGCCTATTCCAAACGGCATACCCAGCGCCACAGAAACGCTTCATCCGAGATTTTACGGAACGCTTCCGCCGAATGTGCCGTACAGCGGCATTGAGTTGGTCAATAAATCAAAAGCGGAGGCGTATATTTCTCTACAAGTTACGCTTCGCGACGGCTCGATTTCTATTCTGGAGTATCCAGTTGGCGGGCTGTTCGCCATTCGCGCGCCAGCCGGAAAATATAAATACGTCGCTTGGGTTGGCGGAAACAAAATTATCGGCTCGTTCGTTTTAGATAATAGTAAAGATATCCGTATCACGATCTACAAAGATCGTGTGGAAATAAAAACAAGGTAAGTCATCAAGAAAATGGAGATAAAGGATATGTTCAAACGTTTTTCAATTTTAATATTAGGCGGCGCGCTTTTGTTATCCGCTTGCGGAGCGCAAGGGACGCCAACTTTAGCGCCTGTAGATATCAGCAATACAGCTTTTGCCGCGGCTTTCACGAATGTGGCGCAAACGCAGGAGGCAATCCCCACCAATACGCCCGTTCCGCCGACTGAAACGCCCACCAACACGCCGGAACCAACCTTCACCGCCCCTCCGCCCCCAACGCTGGAGCAATTGGTCAGCCTGCCTACGGCTACTCAGGCGGTAGTTTCCTCCGATCCAAATAATTGTATTAAACCTTTGAACATTGGCGAAGCCGGGGCTTTAAAAAGAATTCGAATTGAGAATCTAACTGACGGTTCGGTCAACTTCTCTTTGAATCTTTGGACGCCAAACGCCTTTGGTCAATGCGGCGCGTTGTCTTACACTTTGCAAAAGAATGGAAAGATCAACGTCTCTGTGCCGGTAGGCTCGTATTACGGCTATGCCTGGATCACGCTCAAGAACGGAAAAACCAGCACTGCATCCGGCTCATGGGTGATCAATCAGGGTTATGACGATCTCGTCGTGGTCAGAATTGGCAATGAAGTAGTAACGGCTCACTAAATTTAACTTTAGAAAATTCAAACGCTAACCATTAAAGCGGATACTCTTCAGCGGTATCCGCTTTATATATTTCAAACAAAGCCGCCAGACTTGACAAAGGCACATTCGGCTGAACCGTCGTATAATTATTAAAATCTATTCACTAGGGAGCAATAAGCATGTCCGCAGATTTTTTCAATGCCATCAAAAACGGGGATTTGAAAGCTGTCAGTTCGTTACTATCGCAAGATTCAAGTTTGATTTATGCAAAAGCAGGCGGAATTAGCCCGGTATTAATCGCGGCGTATCATCACGAGCCCGAAATTGCAAATTTCCTCGCCGAAAAAACCGGCGCGCTTACCGTCTTTGAATCCAGCGCATTGGGCAAGTCCAATCAAATTATGCGCCTAACCGCCTACAACGCAGACCTCCTCAACGCCTATGCCGAGGACGGCTTTCAGCCGCTTGGGCTGGCTTGCTATTTTGGGCATTATGCCGCCGCAGAATACTTGATCAAAGCCGGCGCAAATGTCAACTCGCAATCAAAAAACGCGCTCCAAGTCGCGCCGCTCCATTCCGCCGCCGCTCAGGGACACGCAGACATCGTCACGCTTCTGCTCAATCACAACGCCAACCCAAACGTGCGCGAACAAAACGGATTCACGCCGCTCCATACCGCTTCCCACAATGGGAATTTAGAAATCATTCGGATATTATTATTCAACGGCGCAGATATGGCGATTGAGAGTAAGGCTGGGAAGCTAGCGCTAGACGTCGCCAACGAAGCCGGTCATTTAGACGCTGTCGCTCTGCTCAAAGAAGGCATCACTCGCAGGTTTAGAATCCAAAAGAGAAGCTAAAGCGCTACGTGATTTGTTATAATCCCCGCCATGTTTTTAATCATGCACAACCGGCGGTTAAGTGAATAAAAGAATTTTCCTCGAACGTTTGCAAAAAGAACGAGATGCGTTTGAAATCCTGCTTAATAAAGCTGGGTTTTCGCGGCGCATGACTATGAATGGCGTTTTAGGAAATCTATCAATCAAGGATCTATTGGTAGATATTCTCGTCCGCGAGCAATTCATCGCAGACCGCCTCGCCGAGATTATTCACGGCGGCGCTTACGCGCCAGCCGCCTCAAACCATGCTTTCTTTGAATTTGAAGAAACCTACGGCTATCCAGATTACGAATCGCCGCTCTATCAAAAGGGGCAAATTGACCATCTGACAATCTACAAGCATAAAAATATCGGCGTGGACGAGATCGTTGCGCAAGAACTTTCCGCCTTCGCAAACATCGTCTCCTGTTTGGAAAAAATAACTCACGAACAATGCCTGGACTTTGATCTATATCATCGCATTGCCGAACAGACCTACCGCCCCTATCGCCGCACCAGCCTTGAAATTCGCCGCTGGCTAAAATCCATCAAAGCCGAATCGTAATAATACTCACGAATTTCATAGGCGTTACCCCCAGCCCAATGGACGGGAGTCTTCCACGGCGGAGTCGGGAACGCAAAATTCCTTATCAAAAAATCACACTAATGGAGAATTCTTTATGGCGCTTTTAGTCGCAATTCCAATGGCTTTCATCCCCGCTTTTTTCTTTTCATGGTTTATCTACTGGCTCGATCGTTACGAAAAAGAGCCGCGCTGGCTACTGCTCATAACTTTTTTCTGGGGCGGCTTTATCGCCATTATCGGCGCGCTGATCGGAAGCCTGATCATGGAAGTTGGTTTCACGGCAGTTCTGCGCGACGAATCTTTGGTAGATATCGCCGGAGGCTCCATCACGGCGCCGTTCGTCGAAGAATTTTGGAAAGGGCTTGCAATCCTCGCGGTCATCTTGATCTTCTATAAAGAATTTGACTCAATCCTCGACGGCATTGTTTACGGCGCTATCGTTGGGCTAGGGTTTGCCGCCACCGAAAATGTTTTATATTTTACGAGTCAATACAGCGAAGCGGGCTGGGGCGGGATGTTCGCAAATTTCGCATTGCGCGTTGGCGTTTTCGCTTGGGGACATCCGTTCTACACCGCCTTCACCGGCATCGGCTTCGCCATTGCGCGCATCAATCGCAACATCCTAATCAAAATCATCGCGCCAATCGTCGGATATACCCTCGCCGTCCTCGCGCACAGTTTTCATAACACCTCGCTCGTTTTTGCGTCAGGCTACGGCAGTCTTGCGCTGATTATTTTAGCCGAATGGTCTGGCTGGGTTATTTTCCTCGGCTTTATTTTTTGGATGGTACGCAAAGAGCAAGGCTTGCTCAAAAAACATCTCCAGGAAGAAGTTGCCAGCGGCTTACTGACTCAAACGCAATATCAAACTGCCGTTTCTTTCTTTCAATTTGGCGCGCGCTTTGCGGCATTGAGCGCCGGCGTTTATCGCGCAACGGATCGTTTCTATCAAGTTTGCGGCGAACTCGCGCATAAAAAAGAACAACTCGCCAAATTTGGAGATGAGCGCGGCAACGCGGCACTTATTCAAAACCTGCGCGCTGAACTCGCTGGATTAAGCCCAAAAGCAAAAGCCTAGGATGAAAAACCCGCCGCTTTTCTACCCCCAAACTGGAGACGCTTCCATCAGCAGTTTCCCCCGCTGAAAGTTTTTTGGTAAAATCGTGGCTGTTTGTATCGCCCTCGTAGCTCAGTGGACAGAGCGTCGGCCTCCGGAGCCGAAGAGCACGGTTCGAGTCCGTGCGAGGGCGCTGAATAAAAAACTCACAACTTGCGTTGTGAGTTTTTTATTCAGCGCTTCAAATTGGCTTTATTGTTCAGGCTTCAGGCTGTTGGCAATATCGCTGGCGGCTTGGCGATATAGATCGTCAAAATCGTCTTTCCAAACAAAAATCCAGACAAATGGCTTCAAAGAGCCGGATTTTTCAAACGCATACATATAACCGCTACTTTTTTCAGTGGCCGCTTTCCATTCATCTAATACCCCATTAGATTTTTCCTCGCGTTTAATTACGTTCGGAATACCCTTACCCGCCAGCAACGGCTTCACCGAGCCAAGCCCAAATTTCTCCACGCTAGCCAAATCACCCGCTCCAACCCATGCGTCTATTTCTGAAAGGACCTGGATCGAGGCGTTTCCATCCGGCGAGACAAAGGTTTCTTGAGAGCCAAACGTGCCCATATCTTCGTACTCATAGCTCCAACCCATAGGGAAATAAAACTGATAACCATTATCTCTATATCCCGCCCACAATCCATAAGCGGGCAAGGTCGCCACCGCTTCCGCATCTCCGGTAATGGACAGAAAAAACGCATTGAAGATCTGCTCGTAACTTGGGTTGCTTAAGATCAGGTCGTTTATTCCGGTCATCTCGATAATAAAAACGGCTTGTCTAATTCTTTGATAAACCGAATGGGTGAAATAAGTCGTCCCATCGCTCATCGGATAGGTTTTTTTGATCGCCTCCAAGCCAATTGCCGGGTTGGATTGACGATCCAGCTCTTTATATCCGTCTCTATACGAGTAATACCAGAACTCCGTGTTGTCGGCAAAAGCGGCGAGTTGCTTCGCGTCTAATTCATACCCTGTATTCACAAAGGCGACATAAAACGAAACGCCCTCTGGCGAATCAATAAATATCTCATTATCATCCGAGTCAACCTTCCAGCCTTTCGGCGGATAAAAACTAATCGCGCCAGACTTATGCGTAAACAGCGTCGTTTCTAAAGCGTCTTTCGCTACGCCGTCAGTATACAATGTAATTGGGGTAGCCGCAGGTTGCGGCGTATTGGTTGGAAGCGAAGTAGGCAGAGGCTTCTGCGTCTGCGTAGGCGCAGGCGTAGCGGTAGCAGTCGGCGGGAGGGTCAGGTTCGAGCAAGCCAAACTAACGACACACAACAGCGTTACAAATGACAGAAAAGGTTTGATTTTCATTTTTCGATTCTCCTGATGATATTTACTCGTCAGCATGAAAACGACATCACATGCAAAACAAGTCTCGTGATGTTATAATTCTATATGGCTGAGACGCAAAAAACTGCCAAAAAATGCCAAGTTATCATCGTTTGATATGCTTTCTTTCTCAACCTATCTCATCATTCTTATTTCAATGGGCGGGGCGTTATGGTTAGCCTTCTACTTTTTCGCGCGCGGCTTTCCTAACCCACTGGCTATGCGCGGGTCGCTGGCGCTGTTATCTATGGCGGCGTTTTTTTGGCTCACCTACAACAATTTCTTCGGCGCGCAAACCCAATTCAACTATCTAAAATTAATTTTATTAATTATAGCCATGGCAACTTGGTATAGCCTTACGTACCAATTGCTGGAAGAAGACAACCAACGCAAACTACGAATATTGAAACGCGGCATCTATTCGTTATTCCTGTTAATCGTTATTTTGCTGGCTATAACCCAGCCTGAACTTCCGCGGCGTTTTAACAACGACTTGTATGTGGCTCAGTTAGAAGTTAATTTCGTCTACTCTTTGTACAGCATGACCCAGCTAGCGCTAACCGTTGGATCAATTTTCAATTTAGCGCTCGAGAAAAAAATCCGTTTCTCGTCACAGGGCAGGCTGTTCCTATTTTCTTCGTTATTCATCACGCTGGCAGTTGGGTATGGCGTCATCTCGTTCTTCACGCCTAATCTGCCTTTACCGCGCCTCGTCCAAGACGGCTTGGTGTTCGGGGGCTTTTTCATGCTCGGGCTTTCGGCGCTTAAATATCAAAGCTTGCTAGAGCGCCGCACGATTTATCAAGATTTTCCGCTGACGCTTCTCGTCATCGTAAGCGTCTGCTTCGTTTATATTTCCCTGCTCAAACAAGAGACTAGCGAACTCGCTAATCTTGTCGGCTTGGTTATCATCACGCACTCTGTCTACGATTTAGCGAGAGAGTTTTTAGAAAGATATCGCGCCCAGCAAGAAAAGAAATACAGAAGGCAGGTATTACAGTTTACGCCTAGCGCCTCTCAGTCCTATTTACAAGACGCACTAGCTCTCTTCTGCGCTCAAATCAAAACCACAGCCGGGATTGTAGCAGTCCAAAGCGCGGAAAAATTCGTCGTAACGGCAACCCACAATTCGGTCGCCAGCGGAAGCGTAGTTCCGCATCCAGAATTTACAGACGCCACGATTGAAAAATCGGACGGGAGCATCCAAAATATCGCTTGGGTAACGTCTATATTTGACGGCGAAAAGCAAATTGCCTTCATTGGGATTGGCGCGCCGCTCAAACGGTTAGATTATTCAACCGGCGAATTAGATTTATTACAAGAATTTGCAGATTACGTAAACCTGATGTTGCTGGTAGAAGGCGGGGCGAAGAAAGATAACGCTACAATTTCTTATCAAGCCGCAACCGAAGATATGATCGAAAATCTAAGCAATACGCCCGATGAACAGGTCGTTCGCATGACCGAGGACGGCTTGCGAAAATTTCCGGATGTTGTGAAGTTGGGTCAATCCGAATTAGCGAAGTGGTTGGACGTAGCCGGAGCAACGCACATTGAAAGAGGTAAAAAAGTACAACGCATCTTACGCGAAGGCGTGGATGCTTTGCGCCCGCTCGGCTCTCGCCCCGATGACGAACCTCTGCCGCGCAACTGGTACAACTACGCCGTATTGAACGACGCTTACATAAGGGGCGTAATGAACAAAGAAGTGATGGCGCGTTTATATATTTCAGAAGGCACATTTAACCGCACGCGCCGCAACGCATTAAGAGGCGTAGCGCGCTGGTTGACGGAAAAAGGCAAAAGCAATTAGAAACGTCCCGCAGATCAATCAAGTTTCCGGCGGAGCGTTTTTTATTTTTCTAAAAACCCTATCATTTACATCTACCCCGCCCCTTTAGAATATGGTATAAGACCCATAGCCCTGCTGTGTGCGTGATATTGCCTCCACGTTTTGAGCCAATACCTAATACAAGGGTCCTTAACTTAACAGAAATAACGCGATAGGCCTGAGCCAAGGCGGCGTTTCTCAGTAGGGACCCACCTGCGAAAGCAGGTTCAAAACCTGGCGATACACGGCATAAGCGGGGTCTTTTTTTATGCCGCAACTGAGCAAGAAACGGGTCGCCGCAACGTTAAGCGCCATATACAATTTCACACATCCTAAAGGAGATTGATATGGAATTCAGCCTCACAACGCACGACTCAAACCTCACTCAAAATTATCGGCTCGTCGAACAAGCCATCCAATACATTGAAATCAACGCGCACAAACAGCCCGAGTTAGCTGAAATCGCCTCGGCAGTTGGGCTGAGCGAATATCACTTCCAGCGCATCTTCACCCGCTGGGCAGGCATCAGCCCAAAACGCTTTCTCCAATTCCTCACCAAAGAACACGCCAAACAACTGCTCGATCAATCCAAAAATCTATTGGAAACCGCGCATCAAACCGGGCTTTCCAGCGTGGGGCGGCTCCACGATCTTTTCATCAACGCGGAAGCCATCTCCCCCGGCGAATATAAAACGCGCGGCACGGGCGTAGAAATCCGCTACGGCGTTCACGCCACCCCTTTCGGCAAATGTTTGCTCGCCATAACCGGACGCGGCATCTGCAACTTAAGTTTCATCAATCAGAGCGAAGGCGCCGCCATTGATAGATTAATCGCGCAGTGGGAACATGCGGATTTGATCGAAGATTACAAATCCACCGCCCCGTTGATTAAACGCATCTTTCTGGACCGTCAGCCTGCTTCACCCTTCAAACTTCATCTTCAGGGGACAAATTTCCAAATTAAAGTCTGGGAAGCGCTACTCCACATCCCCAGCGGCGCAGCGACTACTTACGAACAAATTGCCGCGCAAATTGGTAAGCCGCGCGCAGTTCGCGCCGTCGGAACTGCGGTAGGTCACAATCCGATTGCCTATCTGATCCCATGCCATCGCGTCATCCGCAAAACCGGCGAATTTGGGAATTATCTCTATGGCTCCGCTCGTAAAAAAGCCATGTTGGCAAAAGAAAGCATGGAAATTATCTCAGCGCCTTAAAAAGGATTTATGAAAACAAAAACTTGGTTGGCATTAATTACGCTTTATATCGTCTGGGGTTCAACATACATCGGCATAAAAATTGCAGTTGAAACCATCCCCCCATTCCTGCACGCCGGAATTCGCTTTCTAATCTCCGGCTTGATCTTGATACTTTGGCAAAAAGCCGCAGGCAACGAACTCCCCACTAAACGGCAATGGCTCTCCGCCGCAGTCGTTGGTAATTTTCTGCTCCTCGGCGGCAACGGGCTGGTCGCTTGGGCAGAACAGACCATCCCTTCAGGAATTGCGGCGCTGATCATCGCCTCCACGCCTATGTTCTTAGTATTGCTGGAAGCGTTTCGCAAAGGCGGCGCAAAACCCACTTGGCAGGTTCTGGTTGGCTTGCTGATTGGGTTTATCGGGATTTTTATCTTGGTTGGTCCGGGAGAGCTTTCCGGCAGTGACTTAAAGCTCAATCCGCTTGGCGTTATCGCGCTCCTTTCCGCCAGCGCGCTCTGGGCGAGCGGCTCGATCTACAGCAAAACTGCGGATCTACCAAACTCCGCGTTGATGACCACCGGCGCAGAAATGCTCATGGGCAGTATCGGTTTATTCATCGTTTCGTTCGCTATGCGCGAAACACAAACTTGGAATTTTACGGCTGTCTCTACCCGCTCAATTTACGGGCTGATCTACCTCATTCTAATCGGCTCGATCGTTGGGTTCGGTTCGTACACTTGGCTGTTGAAGAACGTCCCCATTTCTCTCGTCTCAACCTATGCGTATGTCAATCCGATTGTGGCGGTTTTGCTCGGTTTTTGGTTACTCCATGAGCCGCTAGAATCGCGCATTTGGCTGGGTACGGCAATCATCCTCGGGTCAGTCATATTTATCAATAGCCGAGGCAAGCCCAAAGTTAAGCAAGAAGCGCGTCAAATCACGCCGGAAGAAATCACTTAAATCAAAAAGTCCTCAAAATATTTTTGAGGACTTTTTTAATTTAGTCTATCCGCTATGCAATGTGCAGAATAGATTTTTTTATCTTGCTTCCCACTTTTTCCATGCGCCGCCAACTGCTGTTATCGTTGAGCGAAATCCAGCGGCGTTCTTCCGTGCGGTAGAACCAATCTTTATCTTGCTGATAGTGAACCAACACGCCCGCCGATTCCCAAATGTTAAGAATCTCGTTGCTATGCGCGTGCGTATCGTCAAAGTCCGTCGTTGCGCGTTGACCCATCTCGCTATACAACTCATTCAATTCAAGCAAGAGCGTGTTGATTTCAGGCGCAAGGCGATCCACCTTCAAGCCAATTCTACGAGCTTCTTCAAACAAAATCGGATACCCATGCGACGGATATTTTGAATTCAAGGTCGCCGCGATTTTTTCGGCAACGCCTTCGTCTTTGATGTGATACGCCAGCAATTCTTTGCACAACATGATGGACAAAGATTCAGCGCGATCCACCGCGCCAATCACCAGCGGATGCACATGTTGAAATAATTGTTGATAAGGATTCTCGCTCTTATCCGACCCCTGGGCTTGCCACAGCCTCACGACGCGATTCAGTTCATCCAAGCTGACGCTCACGCGATCGTTATCGCGGTCAATTGGCGAGAGCGCGTGCGTCAAAGAAGTATCCACCGAGGTGAGATACGCCATGGGTCCCATATAGATTTCATTCGCGCCGAGGGTGATCATCGTCGCGGCGGAGGCGCATTCCAAAGGCGCAACTGCCACCAAATGCTCGCAATATTGACGAATCAAATTCACCAGCCGTAAAGAGGCTTGTCCGTTTCCGCCGCTGGATTTAATGAAGAGATAAATCTTCTTTTGCGGTCCTATTTTTTCAAGCAATTCAAACAATGCCAACACGTCATCGTGACAAACGCTCCCACGCGGGTTGTTGAAGTAAGTCACCAGCGTGCCGCCCAATTTTTTATTGATTTGAGCGATGATCGCCTGAGTTTTTTCAAAAAGAATCGGGGGTTGCTTTTCTTTATTCTGCTTGGCTTGCTTGGTTGGGGTCGCCATAAATTATTCTCCTAATTTTTGAGATAAAAGCCAATTTCAATTTTATTTACCAAATCTATAAACACGCGCCCATGCCATGAACGAAAAGCTATCAATCATCCTTCACTTTTGCGTTTCTCCCGTTGCGCCTGCATGGCTTGGGCAATCATCCCGGAATATTCATCGCCGCGTTTTTCAAGCTCGCGAACAATGTTTTCGTGATCTTCATCGTCTCTGTTTTGACTCAGCTTATATCCTGCGTCAATTTGCGTAACGTCTATCGCGAAGCCAAACACGCCCTTCATCTGTTTCTGCACAAAATCTTGCGGGAGTTCTTCCAGCCGATAGGCGGTAGCTGATTCGTGGTTTTGCACCAAACGGCTGAGCAACGCGTACAAGTCGGCGTTTTGTATTTCGCGCGCCTTCCCGTAAACATGGACGATCTGATAATTCCAGGTTGGCACATTGATATGGTTGTACCAGCGAGGCGAGATGTAGGTATGCGCGCCTTGAAAGATAAGCAATAGTTCTTGTCCGTCAAAAGATTTCCATTGCGGGTTTGCGCGCGAGATATGGCAGTACACCACAAGTTTATTTTCAAATTCCGCCACTTCTACGGGCGCGTGTGTGGCAAGCGGTCTTTTTCCGTCAAAGGTGACAATCGCCGGAAAGTTATTCCGCTGTAAAAATGGCAGGATGGTTTTAATGTCTTCTTCACGATAATATTTCGGAATGTGCATTTCAAAACCGCCTTATATTTAGTTTTTAGATTTAAAACTTAGACCACACCCAACCTGCCGCAAAACCAATCGCTTCTCCGAGAAAAACAAAAGTCATCAAGCCTGAAAAGCCGGTCGCGGAAAGCCAATTGAAAATCCCAAATAATCCAAAGGCTAGGTAATTATATGCCAACAAGCCCCCTAATGTCACGCCCAAAGCCCAGCGCAAAGCGGAGCGCGGATCCGCCAGGCGAATTCCGGCGCTATATGCCACCCAAACGCTAAAGGCTAAAAAGAGCATCGTTAGAAACCAAGAAGCAAAACGCGGGTAGCCTGCCTGCGAAATATATTCGCTAACTTCCTTAACCGCTTCCGGCTCAGGCGTCGCTTCAACAGGGGCGGTCAATTCCGGCACAATAACCGTCACGGCAACGGCGCCGGACTGCGAAACATCCAACTGCAAAACTGTGGATATATTCGCCGGTTCGCTCGCCGCTTCAATTTCCAGCAGGCCGGGCTTATCCAAGCCGAAGGAAGAACGGGCAATGCCTTGCGTGGTCGTCACGTCCGTTTGCTGGAGGATGCCGCCGCCTTCCCCAGTGAGGATGGTTGAAAAGCGCACAACCGTGCCATCTGGGACGGGATGCCCGTTATTATCTTTGATTACGCCGGTGCGAATGGCGATTGTATCGCCAATTTGAAAGAGCGGAATTTGAGTCGCTTCAGGCGTGACCGTTCCGTCAGTTACAACAGGCACAGGTTCAAGGTCCAGAAAGAGCGGGATGATCTGATTCGGATTCGGCGCGGTGGCGGTGATCATGTCATAGCGAATCCCGGCAATCGAAACCGGCGAAGCTCCAACTGGCGTCAACTCCTGAAACAAAAGCCGCGCGGCAACTTCGACAAATTGAGGTTGTTTGCTATACAGCGCGTAATACGCAGTGAATTTGGAAATATCGGTTGCGTCAAAATAATAGGGCGCGTCAAAAGAAAAGACAATCACTTTTTTGTTACGCACCAGATCGGCGCGTTCCGCGATGAAGCGGCGAATTAAGGCGGGCTGATTTTGGCTGGCGTCCGTAATAGAAATTACCAACCAACTCGATTCGCTAATATCTTTTTCAATGAACGGCGGATCGAGTTTATCCAACAGCGATTGCAGGTTTTGCAAAGAATAGGATTTCAAACGAAAATCGGAAGTGAGGTTGGCGCTTTGCGGTCCATATAATTGCAAGCTGGCTTTTTGAAGCGCATCCACCGGAATTGACGACATTTCTGAACAAGCGGAACATTGGCGCGTAACGGCTGTATCGGTAATAAATGTGATTTGTTCATTCGCCTGCGGCGGATTCGGCAAAACGGTGGAAAGGTCTTGCAAATTGGGGCTGATCAACGTTGCGGAATTTCGCGCAACTTCAAACGCCAGGTCGGTTGCCGAGCCGATATTATTCAAGCCTGCCAAAACCGGCTTGACGCTGATAATTGAAAAATTGCCGTAGAGCTTATGCTTCATCGCCAAGATCCGCAGGACTGAAGCGTCCACGCGTTGGGCAAAGGCTGGGTCTTCGCGATATTTCTGCGCGAAAGATTCAAGTACGCGCTTGGTCGTTGAGTAGGCGTCTGCCACATCGTCCGAGACGATGTTTCCTAAATATAAAAGATCGTTGCCAGCCAGAAAAGCGTCGCGGGCGACGTTACGCGCCGAAAATTTATCCCCGTTTTGAACGTAGAAATCGCGCACCGAATTTGTGCCTAAATCGTCGCTGACGATCAACCCGCCATTTGCGCGCCAAGTTGAAAATTGGGGCAGTTCCAAAATTTGCGCTAGGGCTTGCGGGTCAAAACTGATCGGCTTGGTAGTTGCGCGAATGTTTCCCTGAAACCCTTGATAACGAATATGCGAGACTAACAAACCGTCCACCGTAGCTTCGGGCGTAGCCGCATTACCGGTGACTGAAAAAAAAGGCGCCAACTCAATCTGCTTCAATTGTTCCAAAGATTTACGAACTGTGGAAACCTCAACCTCCGGCAAACGATCCGCGCCGCCTACGCCGGGGAAATGCTTGGCGATCACGAGCAAACCGTTTTCACTGCCTTTGTGCAAACCGCTCACATAAGCGCGCCCCATCTCGCCCACCCAATACGGATCCCCGCCAAACACGCGCGAAGCTAAATCTCCGCCGGCTGGGTTCGGCGATTCCAATACGTCTAACGAGGGTCCAAGATATAAATTAAAGCCTAAGGCGGCGAGTTCGCGTCCGCGCACTTCGCCTACTTTTTGAGCCAATTCTGAATTCCAGGTCGCGCCAAGCGCCAACTCGCTAGGCAGGGGCGTCAATCCGCTCAAAATTTCATCGGTTGGCGCGCCATTGCCTTCTTGAGCAACGCCAATCAACAAAGGCACATATTCTCTCGGCGCAATCGCGCCTGTCACTGGGTCGGCGGGCGGGTATAAGGAAGAATCCCAATTGAGGGTTTGCAAAGCGCTAATCAAATCGTAAGCCTGCGGCACAGTCTCTGGAGCGGCTGTAAAATTATCGTTAGCCGAGCGTAAGGCCACGCCGCCCACGTGATAATTAACGATCAAATCATAAATTTGCGAAGTCTCGCTCGTATCCACGCCGGTAAAAGTCACCAAAAATAATTGCCCCACGCGCTCTTCCGGAGACATCGAATCCAACAGCGCTTTGACGTCGGCAGGCGGTTCAAGCGTTTGCGCCCGCGTCGAAGCGGGTAAAAACAAGCTAATCAATAAAATAATAAGGATAATTTTTCTCAATTTCATCAACTCCCCTTATAACACATTTCTTTCTGGGATTAAATTCGCCGCCCGCTCACCGATAATTGATTCTGTTATGCTGATAGTTTTACAATTTCCGATTCAGCGTTTGAACCGCAAGCCCCGGGTCGTCGGTGAAAAAACCGTCCACGCCCCACTCTTTGAGTTGAAGCATCTCGGCGGGAGCGTTCGCCGTCCAAACATGCACGCGCCGCTTGAGCCGATGCACGCGTTGAACCTGCTCTTTTGTCAAACTGGAAATATGCGGATGCAAAGCTTGATAAGCGCCGAAGGTAAAGCCAAAGGAACGCGCCCAAATGCCGATCATGCCCGGCATGGCTAATAAACCGCGCGGAATTTCCGGTAAGAGTTGACTGGCGCGTTTGAGATTAGAAGCAAAAAAAGACGAGAAAATAATTTGGGCTTGATTATTATGGCGTTTGATCAAAGCGCAAACTTGATCGGTCAACCCGTCACGCGGGGTGGCGTAGTTGGTGAGTTCGATATTGATCAGTTTGTCCTTGCCAACCATTTCAAAAACTTCCGCAAGCAGAGGAATTTGCATCCCTTTGAATTTCTCGTCAAACCAACTGCCTGCATCTAATTGACGCAGAGAATCTAATTTGAGCGAAGAGACTTTTCCGCTCCCGTTGGTGGTGCGGTCGAGAACGCTATCGTGAAAGACGACGATCTGACCGTCGGCGGTTAATTTCGCGTCTAGTTCTACGCCATCGGCGCCTTTTTGGATGGCTTGCTGAAAGGCGGGCAGCGTGTTTTCCGGGGCGTGTTTCAGATCGCCGCGATGGGCAAGAATGATGGGGCGGGGAAAATGTTCAAGCATGGCTGGCAGGTTTGAGCGGGGAAAGGGGCGGTTTTAAATATCCACAAAGTAGGCGCGCGCGGCTTGGTCTAACATCTCACGCGACATCACGGGTTGAACGGCTAGGTACGATGAAATGTCTAAAATTTGGTCGCAGAGATCGCGCGGATGCGAGGCGCGAAGTTTGCGGTTGCGTTTGAGATACCATTCCTGAAGCAGATAGGCTAAGCCTTGATCGCTGTATTCCACGCGTTTATCGGCGGCAACGCGGCGGAAGATTTCGCGATATTCTTCGTAGGATGGATCGCCGATTTCAATTTTGTGGCGTAAGCGGCGCAGAAAGGCTTCGTCCACTAAATCTTTTGGCGGCAGGTTGGTTGAGAAAACAATCAGCACGTCAAACGGGACTTCAACTTTACGCCCAGTATGCAAGCGCAAATAATCTACGCGATTTTCCAGCGGCACGATCCAACGGTTGAGCAGATCGCGCGGGCGGACTTGTTGACGACCAAAGTCGTCAATCAGCAGAATGCCGCCATTGGCTTTGACTTGGAACGGAGCTTCGTAAAATTTGGTGGTATCGTCAAAGACGAGATCTAAACCTTCGAGGGTGAGTTCGCCGCCGACGACGATGAAGGGCCTGCGAATTTTTAGCCAGCGCGGGTCGCGGCGTACATTGGAGCGGAGATGTCCGGTGGCGTTGCCGCCGTTCGCCGCATCGCCTTCTGAAACCAGCGTATGGCTAACCGCATCATAGACTTTGATGACTTGCCCATCCAGATAAAGCGCGTAAGGGATATACATGGCTTGGCTAAGCACAAGATTGCCAAATGCGCGGGCGATGCTGGTCTTGCCGTTTCCGGGAGGTCCGTACATAAAGATAGACGTACCAGAGTTGAGGGCTGGTCCTAAGCGCTGAAATGAGTTTTCGGAAATTACCATTTGCGAAAGGATTTGGCGCATGGTGCGCGTGGTGACGGTCATGCGTCCGCTTTTTTGGCGGCGAATGGCTTCGTTGTAGACTTCAAACGGCACGGGCGCAGGTCCGGCATATTGACTGCGATCTAAGGCTTCGCGGGCGCGGATCATGCCGGCGGTGGTGATGCCGTAGGTGTAAGCGCCATCGCCCAGCCCGCTCCCCAACCCGCCGCCTTGCGTGGATTTCACCTCGATGAATTTTTCCTGCTTGAGCACAGCCAGCAGTTGATCGGTTACGCCAGCGAGCGGCAGGCAAATTTCTTCCGAAATTTTGAAGCCGGTCAGATAACCGCGAAAATACAGCACTTTGAGGATCAGGTCTTGCAACCAAAGCTGGGATAGACCGGTATCTTCCAAACTATTAATTTGCGGCGGAGCAAACCCAACTGAAGCGCCAGAAAGCGAGCCCGTTTGTCGTGTCATAAAAAATCACCATTGAAAAAAAATAAATGAATTGCCGCCCAAACGCTTGGGCAAGCTAATTATACTTCTTTTCGTTTATAATCCAATTCTATGAAACTCTCTGTAATCATTCCGGTTTATAACGAAGTTGAAAGTATCCAAGAGATTTTGAAGCGCGTGAATGCCACGCAATTGGTGAGCGAAATTGTCGTGGTGGACGACGGCTCGAAAGACGGCACGCGCGATAAACTCAAAACGCTGGACGGTAAAGATAACGTCCGCGTTATTTTGCATGAGAAAAATCAAGGTAAAGGCGCGGCGGTGCGGACGGGTATGCAAGCCGCCACTGGCGATATTCTCTTGATCCAAGACGCAGACCTTGAATACGATCCGCGCGATTTTCCCGAATTGCTCAAACCAATTCAGGAAGGGCTGGCGGATGTAGTTTACGGCTCGCGCTTCTTGGGGCGCGCGCATCGCGTGACGATGTTTTGGCATTTGGTCGCAAACAAATTGCTGACTTTTATGACCAATATCTTGTACAACACGATCTTGACCGATATGGAAACCGGCTATAAAGTTTTTCGCCGCGAAGTTATCGAAGGCATGGTCATCCGCGCCAACAGCTTCAATTTTGAGCCTGAATTCACCGCCAAGATCCTCAAACGCAATCATCGAATTTTTGAAGTGCCGATCACTTTCAATCCGCGCGATTATTCGCAAGGCAAAAAGATCAAACTCCGCGACGCATTTGAAGCAGTTTGGGCTTTGCTCAAATATCGGTTTGTTGATTAATGGAAAACTGGGAAACTCAATTACGGGCAGAGTTTGAAAAAGCGACGCAAGCCCGCATCAAACACAATGAAGGTCAGGCGCGCGTTTGCGCGCGGCGCGCGGCAGGCATTGCCGTTCGGGAATATTTTGCGCGGCAGGGAAACAAGCTCCCGAATTCCAGCGCGATGGATTTGTTGAAAATTCTACGCGCAGAAGCGCCGCTGACTACCGATTTGCTTGAGATGGTTGACCATTTGGAGTTGCGCGTCACGACGGAATTCACGTTGCCGATTCCGGTGGACCTAATCGCCGAAGCGCGGATTTTATGCCGCTGGCTATTGCCAGATTGGCGCGGCTAATAATAAAAAACGTCTCCAAAATGGAGACGTTTTTTGCTAGCAAGTTTTAGCGTAAATTAATTACAGCGTATGTCTGCGACCGACAAAATAATACAAAGCGCGCGCAATGGTCACAAGCAATAACATGCCAGACATCACTCCGCCAAACACAAAGAATAAAGTTTTCCAATCGTGCAGGCGCAGGGTGATGGTTGCGCGGGTTGGGAGGGTAATTCGTTCGCGCAGGCGTTGGACAATGCCGTTCGGAGGCGCAACCCGTTTCAAAGTCCCAGCCAGATGCGTTTCAAGGCGGTTGAAATCTTCAGCGTGTGAGTCTGATCTACGAGTGGTCATAATTTCCCTAATTTATTCAAATGGATACAAAATCAAACCGACGGTTCCGGGACCGAGGTTGGCGGCGATGGAGACTGATAAATCTCCGAGCATGGCTTCTTTGGCGTTGAAGTGCGGCTTGGCTTGCTCCAGCAGAGCCTGCCCAGAATTCAGATCGCGCGCGTGGACCACCGCCAAATAAACCGGTTTATCGCCGACTTCTTCTTTTGCCATTGAGATAACGCGCTCCAATGCGGCTTTGCGCGTGCGGACTTTTTCAACAATATTGACGACGCCATCGCGCAATACTGCAATCGGCTTGACGTTTAAGACAGAAGCCAAGGCGGCTTGTAAAGTCCCCACCCGCCCGGATAATTTGGCGTATTCCAAAGTATCGAGCGTGAGAATTACGCAAATTTTTTCTTTGGCGGCTTCAAGGCTGGCGACAATCTCTTCCGTGGTTTTGCCTGCCCGCTCCATTTTGCGGGCTTCGCGGCAAAGCAAGCCAATCCCCAGCGAGCCGCTGGCTGAATCAATTGGGATGACGGTGAATTCGCCCTTTAATTCTTCAGCCGCAGAAATGGCCGAGGCGTAAGTGCCGGAAAGTTTAGAGGTGATGTGAATCGAGAGGATCGTATCGCCTTTTTGGGCGATCTTGCGATAAAACTCAATGAACTGATGCGGCGAAGGCTGAGCAGTCTTCGGTATTTTACGACTTTCGTCAACCAGTTTGTAAAAGCCTTCGTTGTCCAAATCCACGCCTTGCAGGTAGGATTCTTCGCCAAAGAGAATGTTGACCGGGATCATATCAATCCCGTATTCTTTTTCCCACTCCGGAAGAATGTCGGCGGCGCCGTCCGTCACAATTCTCAACATGGCTCAATCTCCTTCAAGATTTAAGTTTTGATCTTCCAATTGATCCCGCAAAGATAAAAGCGTGCGATGATACAAACTCTTAACTGCGCCTTCGCTACGTTTCATAATTTCGCCAATCTCCGCATTGGACATATTCTCGACGAATTTCAAGATCAGCAAATTTTGTCTTTCAGGCGGCAGGCGGCGAATCATTTTCAATAACGCTTCCTGCTCCTGCGAGTGGACTAAATTCTTTTCAGGATGATCGCCTTTGTTAGGCAAAGAGGGCAATTCATCCAACGGGACTTCCTGCTTGCGCCCGCGATCGCGGTGCCAGTTAGCGACGAGGTTGTGCGCGATCCGATACAACCAAGCGGAAAACGGAACGCCGCGATCCGTATAATTTTTGATGTGGTTCATCGCGCGTTGAAAGACGCGGGCGGTGAGGTCTTCAGCTTCGTGTACATTGCCGGTGCGGTAATATACATAGTTGAAGATACGTTCCACATAGCGCTCGTAGAGTCGCCCAAAAGCGTCTCGGTCGCCTTGTGAGGCGCGCGCTAAAATTTCGTCTTCGTTGTAATCCAAGTCGGTCAAGAAAAAATTCCTTACCGTTGTCAAACTTAATAACACCAACGGGTTTTAGAAGTTTCATTGAGTATATCAAACAATGAATTTCGTTCATTGAGCGCGTTCAATTTGGGAAGTAGACAAAAACGCTTTATGCCGAAAATCTTTTTGCCGCCAACTTCGCAGATTGGCGAAATTTTTCAGCAGTTCCTTTCAAAGCTGATAAAACGTTCAATGGTATAATTCCCGCCCGTATGACTCAAGAAAACTCATCTAACAAAACAAAAGTCTGCCCAACCTGCGGGACGCGCCTCAGCGAGAATGCCGCGCGCTGTTTGGTTTGCGGCACAGAATTCGCCTCTAAAAAACCGGAATTAAAGCTGACGAAAAAGGCGGCTGAAAAACCGCTTCAAGCCAGTCGAATGCCGGAAATTCGATTGAGCTTGCCGGCGGCAGTCGGCATTTTAGCGGCGGTCATTGCAGTAGTGGCGATTGTTGTTGTTTTCGCATTCAGACGCGGCGGCGGAGAAACTGCCAACAATCCGCTCGCGCCGGAAGAATCGCTCACGCCGACTTCCACCCCCACAGAAACGCTCCAACCCACCAACACGCTCCCGGCTACCGATACGCCGACATTCACGCCTCAACCTCCCATTGAATATACAGTTCGAGAAGGCGATGGCTCCTGCTCGCAAATCGCGTTCACTTTTCAAGTATCCGTTCAGAGTATTATCATTTTGAACAATCTGGCGTCTTCCTGTCCAATCAGCGTCGGACAGGTGCTGAAAATCCCCTTCCCCACGCCAACCATTCCACCGCCGCCAACCAACACGCCGCTCGCGGCAGACGCGACAAAACAAGCTTGCGAAACCGTGCCAGTCACCGTGCAAGACGGCGATACGCTTTCCAGCATCTCCTTGAACTATGCAGTCCCGGCGCAAGCCATCAAGGATTGGAACGGCTTAACTACGGACAATGTTTTCTTTGGAACGACGCTTGAAATTCCGCTATGTATGCGCGCGGCGACGCCTGGTCCCACTCCAACTGCAACGATTCCGCCGCCTTACCCCGCCCCCAACCTGCTCTTGCCTGCGGACGGAGCCGCCTTCTCCCTAGCCAATGACGTGATCACTTTGCAATGGGCATCGGTCGGCGCCTTACGCACGGGCGAGGCTTATCAGATCGTGGTTGAAGACCTCACCGCCGATCAGACCCGCCGCCTCACAGATTACGTTACCGATACAAAGTATATCGTCCCGATTACTTTCCGCCCGAAAGATAACGTGGCGCATATCCTCCGTTGGTGGGTTGTGCCGGTTCGTCAGGAAGGGTCGGACGATCAGGGTCAGCCAATTTGGACGAATTCCGGCGCGGCCAGCGTGAAGCGCGTCTTCACTTGGGTGGGAATAGCAATCGAAAGCACGCCCACGCCTTAGGTCCAGAAAAAGAGGCGCAGAATTTCAAAATCCCTGCCAGTTGTGGCGGGGATTTTCTGTTTAACCCTTGACAAATCCATTCATTCAATTATAATATTTGAATTATTCAATAAATTGAATAAAAAGAATATCATGGAGAGTGAAACATGTCCCCTGTTAATTTGAACTTGGAAAAAGCGCGAAACGAAATCGAATATGTGGTCGTAGAACCAGCGATTAACGCCTTCAACAGCTTAGTACTCATCGCGAGTGCCGAAGAAGGCGACCCCGGCTTGCACGAGTGGGTTTCAAAAACCCGCGCAAAAATGACGCAGGAAGAGTTGTTTCGTCATAAACTCGTGACGCTTGGCTTGCACTATTCCATTCTGCCTACGCTGGCTTTCAACTCGTTTGAGGCATATATGGCTCACCTTGAAGCGACGCCGGCTTCTGAATTTCGAGAGGTATTGCTAAAAGCTTATTCCGACCCGGAGACTTGCATCACTGAAGATTGTCGCAAAGCCAAAAACAAAACAGTCAACTGGGACGAAGTTCTCGCCTCGGCGAAAAATTATGTTGATTTTCTCAAGTATCGTTTTGGCGAAGAAAAAGTTGACGAAGAAATTGAAAAGCGAGCTTATGAATATGTAATTGATCCTGTGGCGCTGAAGCAATTAACCACCAGCCACATCCGCTGGTTTTGGAAGAATCATCTAAAAGCGGAATGGCAAAGAGTAGCGCCCACGCTGGAGCAAACTGCTAAAGCGTTCAATAAACTCGACTTCACGAAAATGACGCGCCTAGAAATTCTTCAATCCATAACGGGCAAAGAGACGATCGAAATGAAATGGGAAGAAGAACTCGAAAGCGCAACTGAGTTGGTTTTCATTCCAAATCCGCATATCGGCCCATATCTGCATTCTAAAAAAGCGGGCAATTTGTTTTACATTACTTTCGGCGCGCACATGCCTGAAGGCTCAGATGTGCGCGCTCCAGAATTGGATCGCGCTGAAATTGTGAGCAAACTCTCGGCGCTGGCGGACGAAACCCGCCTGCAAATTTTACAAATGATTTCGCAAAACGGCGAAATGCGCGCCACCGAACTGATGGAGGCTACGCAATTAAGCCAGCCGAGCATTTCACGTTATCTCAGTCAGCTAACTGCAAACGGCTTTTTACAAGAACGGAGAGCAAATGGAGCAAAAATATACGCCCTGAATTACGAAAGAATCGAAAAAACGCTCAAGGCAATTTCCGCCTTTTTATTGGAACCAACAAAGGAGTTGTAACTATGAACGCAAAACTTGAAGAACAATTATTGAAAGAACACCGCCGCGATATTCAAAATGAACTAAAAGACATTCGCCTCGAAAAAGCGGCGCTTCGCGCAAAAACATTTCAGCCGAATCTATTTACACGGATGATGGAAAAACTTGGCGAATGGCTCATTCTTCACGGCGAAAAGTTGGTCAAGCAGTACGAATCTCCCGCGAGGCAGTGCAAGCCCGCCCGCCGTAAAAGCTACGCTCATTAAGCGGAGAACAAGAATGTTCGCTAAAATAAAAAGTATTTATCGCGAATACCCAAAAGCTTTTTGGGTTTATAACATCATCGTCTTTATTGATCGGTTTGGCGGCTTCATGCTCTTTCCCTTTTTTGCGCCGTACCTCACCAAGAAATTTGACTTGAGCATGTCCACCGTTGGGATCATATTTGGCATATTCTCCGCCTCTGGTTTCATCGGCAATGTCCTCGGCGGCGCGCTAACAGATCGGGTTGGCCGTAAAGGCATTATCGTCTTCAGCCTCGCGCTTTCATCGCTCAGCGCTTTAGGGATGGGCTTTGCGCCGACAATTGATCTTTTTATCATTGCCGCAGTCATCGTGGGGACGCTCTCCAGCATTGGCGGACCCGCTCAAGAGGCGGTCGTGGCGGATTTACTTCCTGAAGGCAAGCGCGCCGAAGGGTACGGGATTATTCGCGTGGTTTTCAATTTAGCGGTGATTATTTCTCCGGCGGTGGCCGGGGCGCTCATCGCAAAATCCTACACGCTTTTGTTTATCGTAGACGCCGTGATTAGCGTCCTCGCCGCGGGCGTGGTGATCTTCTTCCTGCCGGAGACCAAGCCAATGGCGCAGGCTCACGCCAAACCAGAGAGCATGGCGCAAACTTTTGCAGGTTATGGGAAAGTCTTCAAAGATGTTCCATTCATCGCTTACATCGCCATGACTGCGCTCACCTGCATCATTTACATGAACTTCAACACAACGCTGGGCGTTTTTCTGCGCGATCAACATGGCATTCCAGAGATTGGCTACGGCTATCTCATCAGCATGAACGCCGTAATCGTGGCGCTTTTTCAATTTTGGGTGGCGCGTAAACTGGAAAAATACAGGCCGATGTTGATGGTCGCTTTGGGCGCAGGGCTGTACGGACTGGGCTTTGCCATGTATGGGTTCACGTCAACGTACTTCATGTTTGCTGTGGCGATGATAATCATCACCATCGGAGAAATGACGGTCAGCCCATTTCATCAAGCGCTTGTGGCGAATTTTGCGCCAAAGGAGATGCGCGGTCGTTACATGGCGATTGCCGGACTCTCCTGGACGCTGGGGCTGGCAATCGGCCCATACATTGCAGGCGTGTTTTTAGATAGCCCCTCCCCCAACTGGTTATGGTACGCCTGCGGTTTGCTGGGCATTGTTAACGTAATTGGCTACGTGGTTCTCGATAAGTTACATCATGCTCCTGCAGAGCTAGCCGCCGAAGCCGCCACGGCGCATTAAATCGCTTTTTCCTCATTCTGGCTTGTCGCGTTCTACGCAAACGCGACAGCCTTTACGCCCACCACCACTAACGAAAGCTATTGAGCAGTTAAATTTTTCAATGGAGATAAAACATGTTTAAACCTGAGTTTCTTCTCACTTCTCTTATCGTTGTGCTAATTCCCGGAACTGGCGCGGTTTACACAATTACGACTGGAATTACCCTCAAGTGGAAAGCCAGTATTGCCGCCGCTATTGGATGTACGCTTGGAATTATTCCTCATATCTTAGCGAGCATTCTAGGTTTGTCAGCGATTCTTAATATGAGCGCGCAGGTTTTTTCAGCGCTGAAACTGGCTGGCTCTGCATATTTACTTTATCTCGCGTGGAATATGTGGCGCGAAGCAGGAAAACTGGAACTCAACAAGAAAAACTCAGAAACCAACATTTCACAAATAATATTAAAAGCAATTGCAATAAATTTGCTCAACCCTAAATTAACGATTTTCTTCTTTGCTTTTTTGCCGCTTTTTGTCCCTGAAAACTCCTCATCTCCTACATTGGAAATGATAATATTAAGTGTCGTCTTCATGGGTATTACACTATTAGTATTTGCGCTGTATGGAATTTTATCAAGCGGAATTAGTGCGTATTTGATAAATTCATCGAAGGCAGTTAAGCGAATGCAACAAGCATTTGCAATAACGCTTGCTGGATTTGCAGTTCAATTGGCAGTGAGCGAAAAATAAACAAGTTCAAAACCGTCTTGCAAAACCTGCCCAACAAAGCGTTCTAAGAAACAAAACAAGTTTATTTGCAAAGAGAAATCTGCTAACGAGTTAATCGCAAAAAGGCGTCCGCCAGTTTCCAAAACCGACGCCTTTCCGCTTGTCTCGATTTTTTTAGGGCAGACCCGATCACTTAAGGGAGAGAGGGGGGAGCTTTCTAATCGGGATCATCGCGCCAAGACGCGACGCCACCAGTGGATATATCATCTTGATCGACAACCACGGTGCAACTCAGGGCTACGACAAGTGCGCGTCTCCATTGCTAGGGCAATCGCATTTGAGAAAAATCACGCCTCGGTGCGGGCTTAGCCCCGCAGGCGCTTTTTTATGCTGAGGCAGGGGGTATCCCGCCGATTTTCGCGACAAACTGTTCTAATGCAATTACCCTGCTCCACTGCTTTGTTCGGCTGGTCAGTCTGCCATTTGCAGTATACTCCTATTGCACCGCTGTTTCTTTGGTGAAACATGATGGCTCGCTATCATACGAGGGCGTAGCGGACCAGCTTCGTCACCTGCCCGCCTAATAGGTTTTGGGCATAATTCCGTTACCTTATCATGATCATGTCGCTTTTTCGTTCCGCTGTGCCGCTCACGCTAGCCGTTGGGCTTCTAATTCAATTTCATAAGGAAGCAAGACCCCTCCTTGCAAAATAAAGCCTTAAAACCTGCCTATTATTGGTGTAAAATAAATTCAGGTTATCCGCTTTTAGTGAATAACGGAGTAAAAAAGCCATGACACTTGATGAGAAAATTCACCAATACATACAAAAACTTCCGCTTTCATATCAGGAAGAATTGTTCGATTTTGTTCAGTATTTACTTATAAAGGCTGAACAACAAGAAAAGCAAGACTGGGCTTCTTTATCATTATCATCAGCAATGCGAGATATGGAAGATGAATCTGCTTTGTATAGCATTTCAGATATTCGGGTGAGTTTTGCATGAAAAAATCGGGACGAGTTGTTGTCTTTCGATTTCCTCAAACTGACCTTGAAGAAGGTAAATTACGTCCCGCCCTTTTATTGGGTTAGCAGTTGCGTCAGGCGAAATTCTCCTTGGCGCAATTGGTGAAATTTCAGGTGAACGCTTAAGCCGTGTCAGAAAAAATTTATCCAATTGGTTATCTGAAAAATAAAACGGGGTCTACCGATGAACAACAACAAAGCGCGCACTTAACGGGTGAGATTGCGGCCTTCGGCGGCGTGCGCCATTTTCAGGCATTTTTCTAGCTTCTATTTTTTTCTACACCCAAGCAGAATCCCAGCCCGCCCCCCCGCAAGTAACGCAAACCGTTGGGCGGCAACTTCGCAGAATAAACAAGGAGAAAAATGGCAAACGTTCCTGTTGAAAATATCGCTATCTTTGTAGGGATTATCATTCTATTAGTTTTATTCTTGCTTTTTGTTTTTATTGTTGTGCTTTTCTTTCAACTCCGAAAACTTCAAAGCAACAAAAGTGACCCTTCAGAAATTGCGCCCCAAATCGCTGTGTTAGGCGAAAAACTATCTCACATTGAGCCAGTTACACAAGCAGTGAATTCCATGCAGTCTGAGATTCGGGGATTAACGGAGAGAATTGTTTCGGTAGAAAAAAATCAAGACATTGCCAATCGAGGTATCGGAAATTTTGCGACAAACGCTTTATCTTCAATGACAGAACTCAAAACGCTTACAACGAGTCTGTCCGAAGCAACTGGAGCAATGCGAAGCGAGTTATCGAATACCAAAAACGATCTAACAGAACTTCACGCTCACGTAAAATCAAAGCAAGAAGTTGAGCGACAAACAGCAGATTCGATTCGCAGGCTGGAAACCATCATTGCAGGCACGCAAACTAAAGGCTCGGCAGGCGAGAATGTTTTGGAAGTAGTTTTCTCCAGACTTCCAATTGAATGGCAAGTTCGAGATTTTAGAATTGGCGGAAAATCTGTTGAGTTTGCACTTCGATTACCAAACAATTTGATTATGCCAATTGATAGCAAATGGGCGGCTACAAATCTGCTTGAACAATTTATCAATTCCGACGATATTCAAGAACAACAAAGACTAAAGAAGGATATTGAAAATGCAGTTTTGGCAAAAGCAAAAGAAGTTAGAAAGTATCTTGACCCCAGCGTCACGGTAAATTTTGGCGTCGCCGTTGTGCCAGACGCAGTTTATGACTTATGTGCAGGCATCCAGTCAGAGACTTTTCAACACAACATTGTCCTTGTAAGTTACAGTATGTTTGTGCCTTATCTGCTTTTAGTTTTCCAAACTACATTGAAAAATAGCCAAAATGTAGATTTACAGAAATTAGACGCATATTTACAGACTGCCCAAGAAAGCATTACCAATTTACAGGATGAGCTAGATGGACGATTTTCAAAGGCTATCACGATGATGAATAATTCACGGGATGATATGCGGGCAGTTTTAGGTAAGTTGAGCGGTAGCCTTACAGGTTTACAAATTGGCGCAAGTTCTGCGCCTTCATTGTCAGAGCCAACAGAAAAAGCGATTGAACGCTAAAAACCGACTACCGATGAACACCGATGAACAGCAGTGTCAAGGGGCGCGGGGTTATGATAAGTCTGCCTACGTCAACAACGCACCAGTCAACTTCAGCGACTCGAGCAGTACAATCGCAAAATATGATGGAGCTTACCCTGAGCGTGTCAAAGTATCCGCGTCCAGAAATAATTTCTAATAGCGAAGATTAAGATAACAGCGTTTACAGGAGCAGATATGAAAATTCTAATTGCGGCAGACATGGAAGGCATAACCGGAGTTGTAGATTGGAGTCAGGTGATGCCCGGAAGCGCCGATTATCCCCGCTTTCGCAAGTTGATGACCGGCGACGTGAACGCCGCAGTGCGCGGCGCTTATAGTGGCGGGGCGAGTTCCGTCGTCGTGACCGATGGTCACGATAGCGGGAGAAATATACTCATCGAAGAATTAGATTCGCGCGCTACGCTCAATAGCGGCACACCCAGTCCGCTTTCCATGGTACAAGGCGTAGAGGGCGCGCAAGGCGTGATTTACATTGGCTATCATGCGCGGATGGGCGCGATCAATGGCACTCTCGATCACACTTGGTCTGATGAAAGAGTTTCCGGCTTATGGATCAACGACCGCGCATTTGGCGAAGCCGGTTTAAACGGCGCGGTCTGCGGTTGGTTTGATGCGCCAATTATCATGGCGAGCGGCGACCAAACGCTCTGCGCCGAGGTCAAAGATTTTTTCGGCGAGAAAATCGAAACGGCGCAGGTCAAAACGGCAACGGGAAGAATGTCCGCCGAATGCGCGCCGCCGGAGCAAACTAGTCAAATCATCGAAGAAGCCGCCAAGCGCGCCGTAATCAACTTACGGAGCGACAGGGCGCCGAAGCCCTTCAAAGTTTCCGTCCCAATTAAATTAGACCTTGAATTTGTGCAATCCGAAATGGCGGATAAAGCCAGCTTAATGCCGGGCGCCAAACGCGCGCATGATCGCCACGTGGAATTTACCTCCGACAATATCGTGACTGTTTACCAAGCGTTTCGCACAATGGTCACGCTGGCGCGATGAAGCACAATGAAGATCAAATCCAAATCGGCGACTCGGTCAAAATTCGGCTGGACGAAAAATTTGGCGAGCAAGCCGGTTGGTACGAAGGAGTTGTAACTCGCATCGAACCATATTCCACGCATCGTAGTTTTTATTGGATAGAATTATCTTTGGCGGCGCAGGCGCTTCTAAAAATTAGGGAAATCTCGGTTTTCAACCCTAATAATTTACAAAAACTAAAGTGAGTTGCATTCAAGTCTTTTTTGCCGCCGATTTTCAAACCAAATTGCCGAATGCCGGCAAGGGCGCGTTTCAACTTTAGAAACTCTTATCATTATTTAGCAAGGCTTATCTTCACTATCTGCCTGTATAATTGACCCGATGCAAAATACTCCGCTCCTCATCCCGTGGCTTATCTCCTTCGCCTCAACTTTTGCAATGGGCGTTTACACGCTCCGCCGGCGCCGCAAACACGGCGCTTCAATTCCATTGGCGCTGATGTGCTTCTTTGCGAGCATCTGGGCAGGTAGCTATATTTTTGAACTTGGCGGCAGTACGCTGGCGGTAAAAATCTGGAGTCTCAGAATCGGCTACATTGGCGTGCTTGGCGTGCCGCTTTCTTGGGCGGCTTTCGCGTTCGCCTTTTCGGGCCGTACCAAATGGCTGACTCGCCGCAATATTCTGCTGGCGCTGATTTTTCCGATCGCCACGCTCATCGTCATCTTCTCCAGCAAACTCGAACCCTGGTTTTTCGCCAGCATGACCTTGAATCTCAATCCAACCACAGGTTTGATCACCCTTGATAATCCCAAAGGTTGGTGGTTTTGGTTTCACGCCGCATACGCCTACGCTTTTCTACTTTTAGGAACCTACTTGCTTCTACAGGAATATTGGACGAAAAAAGAAGTTTACCGTTCGCAAATCTTCACCAATATTCTGGCAATCCTCCTCCCCTGGATTTCAAACGGGATCATCGTCTCAGGCGTGCTCACTGGACTTCCCTTTGACTTTACGTCGCTCACCTTCTCGGTCACGATCCTAATTCTAGGCTGGAATTTTCTCCGCTACGGCTTTTTAGATTTACTGCCCGTAGCCCACCGCGCCATTGTGGAGAGCATCTCCGACGCCGTGATTGTCCTCGATACAGATTTACGCATCGTGGACTTAAATCCCGCCGCGCTGGAATTATTTCGATTAAACGGAAAGACTGTTATCGGCAAATCTTTTGAAAGCGTTTTTCAACCGAAAATACAAATTGATACGCAAGCCCTCCGCCGGCATGGCTACCATAAACAAATCACGCTTGAAACGACCGGAAAACGCGTCAAATGGCTGGACCTACACATCAGCTCGTTACGCGATCCATCCACGCAAGGCGGACAAATCATCACCCTGCGAGACGTGACCAGCCTAAAAGAAAATGAAGAAGCCCTTGCGATTGCGCGCGATGAAGCTATGCAAGCCAACAGTTTCAAAACGCAACTCCTCGCCAACGTCAGCCACGAACTCCGCACCCCGCTGGGAATCATCATGGGCTACACCGACCTGATCGCTCGCAAATCCTATGGCGAGATCAACGAAAAACAATTTGCCATCCTCAGCCGCATTCGCGGAAGCACGGAATATCTAGACGGTCTAGTTTCAGAGTTATTAGATCAAGCGCAACTCGACAGCGGAAAATTAAAACTTGCCGAAACGCCCTTTGAGCCGCGCGAAGTGTTTGGAAAAACCAGCAATCAACTAAGCGTGCTTGCGGAAGCGAAAAATATTGAATTTCAACTGCACATTTCAGACGATCTGCCAATTGCAATTGTCGGCGATAGCCAAAGGTTAAAACAAATCCTCGTGAACTTGATCAGCAACGCAATCAAATTCACGGAAAAAGGCGGCGTCGTCGCCAAAATTTCTAAAATCTCCGCCGCAGAATGGAGAATTCAAGTTGCCGATACCGGACCCGGTATGCCCGAAGAAGCATTACGCACGATCTTTGAAGCTTTCAAACAATTGCCCGAAGCCAATAAAGTCGCCAGAAAAGGCTACGGCTTGGGGCTATCCATCACCAAACAACTCGTTCACTTAATGAACGGCAATATTAGCGTTGAAAGCAAACTCGCCGTTGGAACTACATTTACCGTCATCCTACCTTTAATCACAGAAGTTGAGAAACCTCATGCGCAATAATCCCCCGCTCGCCGTCATTGTTGAAGACGATATTTTTTTAGCAGACATCTACTCGGATACCTTGAAAGGCGCCGGCTTCAACATCCAACTCTTTCACGATGGCGAAATCGCCATGCAGGAAGTCAAAAACCTAAACGCCGATCTGATCATCCTCGATCTCAACCTCCCCCACTATTCAGGCATTGAAATCTTTCGCGACCTGCGCGCCCACGCGGCAACTCTTGAAACCTGGGTATTAATCATCACCGCCAATCCAGCCCAAGCCGCCGAACTAACCAAAAGCGAAGTGGATACGCAAAATCTGCTGGTCCTATCCAAGCCGATCAGCGTAGATCAAATTGACCAACTAGCGCAAAGACTCGTCTTTCGAAAATAAATGACGCCGATTCTTTCGCTCTTAGAAAATGCCCGCGCCTCTCGCCTAAGGGAAATAGAGTCAAGTCACGAAAGCGCTTTCCGCCTCTTCAACGGATTCTACGAAGGCTATCCTGATCTCGCTGTGGATATTTATGGTCATACTTTCGTTCTGCAGGATTATGCCCATGAGCCAAACCCTGCTTTCATCCGTGAAGTCATAAACTGGCTACAAAGCTCTCTAGAGTGGCTACGCGCAGGAATACTCAAAACACGCAACGGCGCAACCCCAACCCAAAAACGCGGACAATTAATCTTTGGCGATGCGCCCGACCAAAAAATAAAAGAACATGGCATTTGGTATGCAATTGACCTTGCCATGAATCGCGATACAAGTTTTTATCTGGATACCGGCGCTTTGCGTCAATGGCTCATTGAAAATATGCGCGGCAAAAGTTTACTAAACACCTTTGCCTACACCGGCAGTTTCGGAGTCGCCGCTCTGGCAGGCGGCGCCAGCCAAGTCATCCAAACCGATAAAAACCGTCAATTTCTAAATCTCGCCAAAGACTCTTATCAACTGAACAATTTTCCAATTCAGCCTCAAGATTTTATCGCGCAAGATTTCTTCCCAGCCGTATCCAGACTCAAAACTGGCAAACAACTCTTTGATTGCGTCATTCTCGACCCGCCTTTCTTCTCCTCCACCGCTAAAGGCAAAGTGGATATGGAACACGAAAGCGTGAGAATTATCAACAAAGTGCGCCCGCTGATTAACGACGGCGGAATTCTAATCGCCATCAACAACGCAGTCTTCCTCAGCGGAAAAGAATACATCCAAACGCTTGAAACTTTATGTCAAGATGGCTATTTACAAATCCGGGAATTGATTCCCGTGCCAGATAATTTTATCGGTACAAACAGAGTCGGCAAGCCAATCACCGACCCAAGCCCATTCAATCATTCCACGAAGATTGCCATTTTAGACATAAAGAGAAAATAATCATCTCCGCAGATCCGCCGCGCGCGCGTGAGCTTCCAAATCCTCCGCCCGCGCCAACGCCGCCGCAGACTCAGCCAATTCTTTGCCGGTAGATTCGTTCAGCCCAATCAAACTGATAATATGCACAAAGTCCCACACATTCAGCGGCGAAGCAAAACGCGCCGTGCCGCTGGTGGGCAT
>JADLCG010000340.1 GCA_020847355.1 Anaerolineales bacterium
AACTAGTCGCTAATAAGACTAAGATCGCCAGCGCAATATTGATTTGTAGCAACAAGCTTTCTTTTTTATTTAATTTTTCTAATTCCGCCGAGTTGGCTTTGTGTTTGATCAGCAAAATGCGCTGAATAGCGGGGAGAACTTCCCAGGTTTGAAGCGCCATGACGACAATCATCGCCACGCCGAGCAGATGTTTGACTAGCATGGCGATAGACCATTGCGTACTCACGTCTATGAAACTATCGTAATGCGGGTTGACGCTCATTTGAAATAAACCCGTAGCCGTCAGCAAGCCAATGCAAAACCAGGCGACCGGCTCAAGCTTTTTTTGAATCGCGGAGATTAAGCTCAATTGGTCGGCTAGTTGCAAGGTCCGTTTTGAAGCGGGGAGGACGAGTAAAAAAATGGCGCTGAGGCTTCCGATCCACGCGACAGTGGCGAGCATGTGAAGCCAATAGATTAACGCCAAAACCCATGCGGGCGGTTGAGGCAACATTATGGCGTAAGCGTAGCCGGTTCGGGAGTCGGCGGCTCAGGCGTGTTGGTGATCGCCGCAGTTACGGTCGCCTCCAAAGTGGGCGTAGCCGGGTAACAAGCGACAAACGCATCGTCGGAGTTTGAAGCGGCGGTTGAATCCAACTGTCCATAGGCGCTGGCGTTTTGATATTGCTGGTAGGCGTCACAGTAGCGTTGCTGATCGAATAATTCATCGCCATAGCGCATGGAGGCTTGATAGTAGCGTTGCGCGCCGGTCATTGTGCCATCCCATAAAGAGGGCCAACCCACGCCGACTTCCGCAAAATAAGCCACAGCCTGAGACCAATCCAATTCCCAGAAAGATGCGCCAGTGATGTACATGCGCGCGCCCTCGCGAAGACCTTCGGCAGTGCGGTCCAGCGGACCAAATCTTTCGGCTAATGAAAGCTGGTAAATGCCGCCTTCCAAATTGCCTTGCTTGGTCAATAAATCCACGCCATAATTTCGCAAAGCAAAATAATACATGCCGTCCACTTGGGCAGTTTTGTAGCTTGGGTCTAACTTACGGATGCTATCCAAAGCGCCCAATGCGCCGGGCCAATCTTGCGCGAGGATGAGTTGTTGCGCGCGCTCATAGGCGCTTTCCGCGCCGCTGAAATCGGGCGTGGGCGTCAATGTGGGCGTGATGGTTGGGGTGGGAATACTGCTCAACACGAGGACTTCAGTCAATTTTTCGGAAGCGCCGGGGAAACTTGGGTCTTTGGAAATAATATATTCAAGGCGCTGACGCGCAGATTCGTAACGTCCAAATTGAATATCCACCAGCGCAAACTGGAATTGCTCGCCGGCTTGCTTGGCGCCCACTTCCCGCTCTGCGCCTTGACGATCTTGCAGGCCCACGCCATACCCGCTATATGCGCCCAGCCCAATGAGGACTAGAAAACCAAAGATAGAAATTAAGATAGCGCGCCAACGCGCAGGTTTCTTGACCGGTTTCAGCGGTTGCGTATCTTCGGGTTTGCCCGCCTCAGGCTTCGCTGATTGATTTGACTGCGTACTCTCCAGATCGGCTGGCAGATTAGGTTGCGTGAATTCAGTTTGTTCTGTCATGGGATTAATTATACTTCGCTTTATTTTTTGAAATTTAGAAAATCATAACTTAAAAAGCAATTTCGCGTCGGACCAAACTAACGCGAGCGAGATCAGCCCGCCGACCGTCATGCCAATTAACGCGGTAATGACCGCCCCGCCCGGCAGGTAAAGGGCAATTAAATATGTCACTACGCCGCCAACGACCGCAGAGAATAGCCCGCGCCAAACGGAACTGCCCACGCGGATCGGTTCATGCGTGCGTTTGGAGAGCCAGCCAAAGAGGATGATCGCTTCCACCAGCAAGGCGATTTCGGCAAAGGCGATCACTGGCGCGCCGATTTGAGGAAAAAATACAATTCCGGTGATACCAATCCCCAAAAACATACTGAGGCGCAAGATCACCGCATACAGCGGAAAGAGCGGCTCTTTACGGGCATAAAAAGAACGGGCGGCAACTTCATGAATTGTGAAACCGGTGAGAGTTAATAAGTAGGCGCGGGTAGTGGTAGTGAGCAAGGCGGTAGTCGCTTCATCAAACCCGAAAACGGCGCGCACTAGCGGATGAATTCCGGCGCTCATCACAGCCGCAATCGGAATGGTCAGCGAAATTAAAACGCGCAGAGCGCGTTCAATCGTCCCACGAAAGCCTGCCCAATCGGCGCGCGCGGCGTATTCCGAAAGCGTAGGAAGTAGCGCGGTGGCAAGCGCAGTTCCCAGCACCGTCTCCGGCACTTGCATAATCATCCAGCCATAGGTTAATGAAGAGACCGCGCCCGCCTGATCCAGACGCGAAGCGAGATTATCGCGCGCAATCACCACAAATTGAATGCCCGCCATCGTCAGCAGGCGCGGCGCCATCAACTTAAGCGCTTCGATCAAACCCGTGTGATGAATATCCAGCGAAGGCGTCCAGCGGAAACCAAATTTGAAAAGCCCGGGCAATTGAATCAGCAAATGCAAAGCCGCGCCGAGAATCACGCCATAGACCAAGCCATGAATGCCGAAGCGCTCGGCGAAGAACAACCCGCCCAACACGCGCCCCACGTTATACATCGTTGGCGCGAGCGCCGGTAAAACAAAAGATTGATTCGCCTGCAAGGAAGCCGAAACCAACCCGCTGACGGAAAAAATAAGCGTGCCAATCAAATTCAGGCGCATCAATTCAACCAGCAATTTCAATTGTTCCGCGCTAAAGCCCGGCGCAATCACCAGCCGCGCAATCGGCTCGGCTAACACGGCGATAAGCAGAGCAAACGCGCCCGTCACCACAAACGCCACGTTGATCACGCGCGAAAATAAATCCCAGGCGGCGGCGCGGTTTTGCAAAGTAAGATATTCCGTCAGGAGCGGAATGAACGCCATCGCCAGCGCGCCGCCGGAAATTAACGCAAACAAAACATCCGGCAGATTATTCGCGGCGTTATACGTATCCAACAATTGAACTTCATTGCCATATAAATTGATCGAAATGCGCGTGAAGAAAAACGCCAGAACTTTATCGAGCAAGAATAAGCCGGCAACGATTAACGAATTTTTCGTAAGTTGAGATAACTTGCTCACTAAAACACTCCCTGATAAATTCCGCCATCCACATTTAACATCACGCCGGTAATATAAGAAGCCGCAGGCGAGACGAGAAACGCCGCGGCGTTTGCAAACTCTTCCGGTTGACCGATTCTACCCAGCGCGCTTAACGCAGTTTGTTTGCGCGTCTCTTCCTCCACCGAAGATTGATTCGCGGTTGCCCGGGCAGTCATCAACTCTGCGACTCTTTCTGTTTCCGTCCAACCCGGCAAAATGGAATTGACGCGAATATTTTCTTTACCCAGTTCCAGCGCCAGAGATTTGGTCAGCCCCACCGTAGCGGAGCGAATGCTATTGGATAAAAGCAAATTGGCAATCGGTTGTTTCACTGAGATTGAAGTAATCGTCAGCACGCTCGCCGAATCAGATTTTCGCAGGAACGGGAGCGCAGCTTTGATTAAACGCACATGCGCCATCAGGCATAAATCAATTCCTTTTTGCCAATCCGCCGCATTCAGCGAATCAATGGAGCCGGAAGCGGGTCCGCCCGTATTGGTAATTAAAATATCCAAGCCGCCAAAAGAATCAACAACGCCCTGCATTAATTTCTTAGGCACAGCGGGCAAACTCACGTCGCCCGCAACCCCAATTACTTGGGCGCTTGTGGCTTTGCTCATTGTTTCAGCAAGGTTTTGGATTTGATTTTCATCACGCCCATTGATGGCAACCCGCGCTCCTTCTTTTGCCAGCAGATGCGCAGTTGCATAACCCAAGCCACGCGAAGAACCCGTGACCAGAACTCGTTTATCCTTTAATTTCAAATCCATAAAACATTCCTTTGATAAGCGTCGCTAAAAATCTTGCGAGCTTGGGAAGCGTCTAAAGGAATGGGCTAAAGAGCCTTTCGCCACAGAGAACGCCGAGTCCATAGAGAGATTTCAGAAGGGTCTCTCCGTGTTCTTTGGGCGCTCTGTGGTTAAATCTTTTAAAAGCCCACAGAATTAAACACTCCCCGAGTTTGAATACATCACCCAGCGATTTTATCCGAGAACGATTATTTTTGCCGAAGGGCTGGGCGCGGGAAAGATGATATTATTTTCACCCAAAACTTGTCTTGACAAGTTGGGGGGTATATTAGACTTTATCGGTAATAAGCCCAAGTTCTTTTGTAGGACGCGGATAAACGCCGATGAACGCTGATAAAGAAGAAAAATCCGCGTTTTCCGCGTCAATCCGCGTCCGAAAAATTATTTCCGATAAC
>JADLCG010000341.1 GCA_020847355.1 Anaerolineales bacterium
ACATTGACTGTGTCGGTATAAAGCGTTTTTCCGTCATTCGCGTTATCTGCTGAAAGCAAATGCCGCCAAGTAGGGATTAATTCTCCACGCCCATCATCCAGCATGGTGTAGCGATGCGCCTGTTGTTCGTGCTCTGCAGCTTGAGTGATGACAATTTTCTGCTTTCCAAAAGAGAGAATGCCGAACAGTTTCATCTCTACGGTGTATTCGCCCGCTTGCCAAACTTCGGGTAAATCTCCATGAATAGGGATAAATTTAATCAAAGGCATACCAATATAATGAAGCAACTTTGTTTTGCTCACTTCTTGCCAAGTTCGTTCGGGGGATATATTAAAGATAGAAGATTGTTTTACAAACATAGTTAAAATACCTTCGGTAAAAATTTTCCAGTTCGTTTCATATAGTCACGATATTCGTCGCCAAATTTTGCAATCAAGTTGGCTTCTTCTTTCGGCGTGCGAATCGCCATAAGAGTGAACGCCAAAACTCCAAACATGCCGATAAACCAATTGTCCGCCATCACGCCAAAGGAAACAATCAATAATGAACCAAAGGTATAGAGTGGGTGACGGATATATTTGTAAATTCCACGAGTTACTAATTTATGTTCTTTGCGAGTTCCGCTGGTGGGAGTGATGCCGCTTCCGATACTGCTAAACAGCCAATACACGCCACAGACTCCAACTACACCGAGTCCAACGCCGAGCCAGCGAACCCATTCTGGCAACCCAACCTTTGACCATGCCATCCAAGCGGGGTTGATCAAGTACGCAAATGGACTCAGCCAAAGAATCAACCCGCCAATTTTGATGAGGTTCATCATCGCCGAGCCATCTACTTGGCGAGAAATTTTTTCGCCAGTTTCTTTATCTGCTTTCTTGCGGAAATAAATTGAAATGCTCATGCCGCTCAACAAAAGCGTCGCGGCTAAAATGCGGAAAATGTTTTCGTTCATGATTTATTGCCTTTTATTTTTTCTGTTAGTTCTAAATATTTATCGTACGGTTCGGCGGTTAAGCCGTCAACTCCATGTTTGGGGAAATAAATACCATGTAAATAAACTTGCCCGATGGTCATCAACCCAATCATGCCCCAAAATGCATATCTGCTAAATAAAATACCAATGCTTGAAAGCGCGCCGACCACGATTAGGAGTTTTGTAATTCTTCTTTGCATTGGCGTATGTTTTTCAAATTTCTTGAAAACCACAAAATAGGCAAGGCTGGCAAGCGTGAAGACAATCAGAATTTCTGTCAAACTCACTGCCGGTAAAGAGGGAAATAAAATGGAATTTTCAAACATGATCAATTGCCATAATCGGCGCTTCAAGATTTCCCTTGCGATTAACGCGCGACATAAATGTTGAGTACTTAAGTTTCTTCAATAAATATCTTGCTGGTGATATTTAGACCAAGCACGTGCGTCTTTTTATTAACTTTGACGGTTAAGTTGTGGTCAAAGGGGGAGTAGCTAATTACTTCGATGGGCGTATTGGGCGTCAATCCGAGTTCCTCCAAATGCCGGAGCAAGTTAGCGTCTGCGCCTTTGATGGATAAAATTTTTCCGGTTTGATCTTTTCGCAGAGCGGAGAGCGGCGTTGAATCATCGAGGGGCATCTTAAGATCGGCGGTCGGGATCAATTCTCCATGCGGGTCGCGGAGCGGATGCCCTAATGCGGCGGCAATGCGCCTTTCAAAATCTTCTGAAATCACATGTTCGAGTCGCTCGGCTTCTTCATGCACTTCGTCCCACGAATAGCCAAGCGTTTGCACAAGCCAAGTCTCCAACAAACGATGATGACGTATCACTTCAAGCGCGGCTTTTTTGCCTGCTGAAGTTAACGTCACGCCTTGATGTTTTTGATATTCAAGCAATGCAGGTTTTTCGCCAGCCAGTTTTTGAATCATGCCCGTTACCGAAGCGGGTTTGATGTTTAACTCACGCGCCAAATCATTGGTGCTGGCAGGCGAGCCGTTTTCGGTTAACTCATAAATTGTTTTGAGATAATCTTGTGTGGAGGTAGATGGTTTCATATCATTTCCAAAGGGCTAATGTTGTGCAAGCAAAGAAAGCCATATAAGCAATGTTGAAGCCTGCGCCTTCAGTTGCATCACGCACAAAATTCGGCAATATTTTTTTTATCAACTTCCAAGCAAATGTCATTGTGCCTGGGTTGATAAAAGCAATCCAAGTTGGAAACAAAGTTTTTCCTGAATACACCAAAGCTGAAAATAAGAGTGAAGCGATTAGGATAAAAACCATTACAGGCGCATAACTGATAATCAAAACTTTTTTATGGCGTTCAATCATTTTTGCAATCACAGCTTGCGATTTTTCATCCACCTGATTCAAAGCTTGCACATATTCGCCCAGATAATAAAAAGTTCCATGCACAAATGCCCCGATGACAGAAGCGCATCCAAACAAACCGATAGTTGTTAGCGCCGCCCAAGCATTTGCTCCGCTCAAACCTTGATAAATTTGCCAATAGCCAATCATTACCAACGGCGTTCCAAACACGCCGAGCAAAGCGCCCCAAATCATTCGGTTAGGGGAGAGCGCCGCCATTTTTTCTGCATCTGATAATAATTTTGCAAATGGTTTTAATTTTGGATATTCATCTATGTTAACTTTGCTTGCTAACAAAAGCACATCACCAATGGCATAAAGCAATGCGCCGATGAAAGCGATAAATCCAGCAGTGGGGAGCGAGATAAGGTACATGCTAATTCTTTCCTCTAAAATTTAGTCTTGCCTAAATTATTTTATACCCTTTGCCTAAAATTTGTCAAGGATTGGCGCTTGACTCTTGCTAGGGATGTCTGTAAAATGAACTTTGTTAGTCCAGTGAATTTACAAAGTTTCGGAAAGAGTAAGTCCAACAATATCTTCGTGTAGGCAAAAGGATACTCGTGAAGAAGGCTACTCATCAGCAAACTAAGCAACATAATCGAGATTTAGTCTTGCGGACGCTTTTTTCGCATGAATTGATTAGCCGCGCTGAAATTGCGCGGATTACCAATTTGACGCGCACGACGGTATCGGAAGTGGTAAGCGGCTTACTTAAAGAAGGTTTAGTGGACGAAGTAGGGCGGGGAGAATCGCTGGGCGGGAAAAGCCCAATTTTGTTGAGCATTGTTCCAGACGCAAGATATTTAATCGGTTTGAATTTAGGGCAGGATAAATTCATTGGCGCAATTGTTAATTTACGGGGCGAAATTAAAGAGACGGTTGAAATCAAAGTTAATGACAGCGATGGAAATAACGCGCTTGAACTGATCTACCAAATTTTAGATGAATTAATTGATAAAGGCGTAAAGCCCATTGTCGGCATTGGCGTTGGCACGCCGGGCTTGGTAAATACGCGCGAAGGGGTGATCGTCAATGCGGTGAATCTGGCTTGGAAGGATTTGCCATTAGCCGGTTTGCTTGAAAAGAAATATGAAATCCCCGTTTCAATTTTGAACGATAGCCAGGCGACTGCAATTGGCGAATACGTTTACGGCGGCGAACACGAAGCCGACGAGAACTTAATTGTCGTCAATATTCAACATGGCATTGGCGCGGGCATTTTGGTAAATGGAAGATTGTTTCAAGGCGACGGCGGCGGAGCGGGCGAAATTGGTCATATTGTGGTGCAGGAAGACGGGCTGAAATGCCGTTGCGGAAAATTCGGCTGTTTGGAAACTGTGGCTGGCGCGCGCGCTTTGATCAATCAGGTTGGCGTTTCTTCATTTGAACAGGTGGTCGCCGAGTTTTTAGCCAAGCGCAATGGAACTGAAAAAATTGTGACGACAGCGGGAAAGTACTTGGGCATTTCGCTGGCGAACTTGATCGGTATTTTGAATATTCAGAAAATTGTTTTGACGGGCGACATGATTCAGCTTGGCGAAGTTTGGTTCGAGGCTGTAAAAAGCTCCATTCGGCAGGCTTCATTAGAAAAGATGTATCAAGGCACAAAACTTGAACTTGGGAATTTGGATTATCGCGCATGTATTCTGGGCGCGTCTGCGTTTTTGATGCTCGATGATTACTCACTTTTATTTCAGGAAAACTAATTATGCAATTGATTCAGCCTAAAATTACCCCACCTTTAGACGAAGCCTTTCGTCCGGCGATTCTGGCAAATCGAAACTTCCAGCAGGCAGTCAAGCCGGTTGGCGTGCGAGCCGTGATCGGTTTGGAAAGAAGCGCGGAAGAATTCTCCCGCCTCGAGACTCTGATCTATCCCGAAGGTCATCCGAATTTTGAAGAGAACTACCAATACATTGAACGCCTAGTCAAGTTTTTACTTTGGCAATGCGGCGGACATACGCTTTATTTTAGCGGCAGTCAAAAAGTCGCCGAACATCTTCGCGCAGTTTATTCCGCAGGCGGCGCGCGCAAATTTGATTACGACTTCATGGGCAAGCAGGTTTACCAAAAGGAATTTACGGTGATCTTCGCGAATGAAGATCAAATCCCCGCCGCGCGCGATAGCGGAAAAGCGCTCGGACGCAATATGCAAGGCAATCGCATCGGCTTTGACTTGGGCGCTTCGGATCGAAAGGTGAGCGCGGTCATTGATGGAAATCCAGTCTATAGCGAGGAAGTGGTTTGGGAACCGAAGAAACATTCTGACCCTGAGTATCACTACAACGAAGTGATGCAGGCTTTGAAAACTGCGGCGAGTAAACTGCCGCGTGTGGATGCAATCGGCGGAAGTTCGGCGGGTATTTATATTGACAACCGCCCGATGGTAGCTTCTCTGTTTCGCGCCATTCCCGAAGAACGCTACGATGAAATCCGCAATATGTTTTTACGCATCCGCGAGGAAATGGGCGTGCCGTTGGAGATTATCAACGACGGCGACGTGACGGCTTTAGCCGGTTCCATGTCCATTGAGGATAACGGCATTTTGGGCATTGCGCTCGGTTCAAGCGAAGCGGCGGGATATGTCAACGTTGAGGGGAAGATTATGGGCTGGCTGAATGAACTGGCATTCGCTCCGATTGATTACAGCCCAACGGCTCCGCTGGAAGAATGGTCTGGGGATCAAGGCTGTGGCGCGACTTATTTTTCGCAACAGTGCGCTTTTCGGCTGGCGCCAAACGCCGGAATTGAATTGCCCGCCAATGTGACTGACGCAGAGAAGTTGAAATCTGTGCAGGAGAAATTGGAAGCCGGGCATGATGGCGCGAAGAAGATCTGGCAAAGCA
>JADLCG010000342.1 GCA_020847355.1 Anaerolineales bacterium
CCGAGCGGAGCGGGTAGCGCGCTTTGGCGCAAAGTCGCCGTACTGTGCCGGGCGTGTCATCGCCTGAGAGAGTCGTCAAATCAATCACGCGCACGGCTTGTAACAACCAAGCCGCCTGCCATTCTTTCTTCACGGTGCGGCGCGTGTTCATGGTAGCGGCGCGGCGTTCCACCGCGGAGCGATTCACTTTCACATCTTCCACCGGCGCGAGGTCGAAAGGCAAAATCGGGACGCGCTCTGTATAAATTGGTATATTTTTCGTTTCAAGGGTTGTGGTCATGGGGAAATTCCTAACATGGGTACAATTATACAATCTTTTTCAGAGCCAATCCGTAAGGTAAATCAGGAGTGTCTAATAGAATAAGACACTCCTGACTTTCTACAATTTTAGGGAACTGAAAAGGACTGTGCAAAAACATGTCCCCTAGTTTAGTTGCTATTTTATTCCACCGTCACCGACTTGGCTAAATTCCGGGGTTGGTCCACATCCAGCCCGCGAATAGCGGCGATGTGATAGGCCAGCATTTGCAGAGGAAAGACCGAGATGATTGGCGAGAGCATCCACGGAATTTTAGGAATCCAAAGGACATGATCCGCCATATCCGCGACAAGTTGATCGCCTTCCGTGGCGACGGCAATTACCGTTCCGCCGCGCGCTTTGGCTTGCTGAATTTGCGAGATCATTTTTTCATGCCAGGGGTCTTGCAGGGCTAAACAGATCACGGGCATTTCTTCGTCAATCAATGCGATCGGCCCATGCTTCATTTCGCCAGCGGGATAGCCTTCCGCGTGGACGTACGAAATCTCCTTCAATTTCAAAGCGCCTTCATAGGCAATGGGCATATTGATGCCGCGACCCAGATATAAACAACCGGAGATATCTTTCAGTTCGTAGGCGATTTTTTCAACCTGAGATTCTGTATCCAAGGTGCGCCCAGCCACATCCGGGATGAGGCGCAAATCCGCCACCAATTCTTTGCGCGTTTTTTCATCCAACGTGCCGCGCAAATCTGCGAGCAGAATCGCCAACATGTATTGATCCACCAAGGGCGCGGTAAAAGCTTTCGTCGAGGCCACGCCAATTTCCGGCCCGGTTTGCATTGAAATTGTGCCGTCCGAAACGCGCATAGCTTGTGAGCCAATGGCATTGACAATGCTCCAGATGATCGCGCCTTTTTTGCGCCCCTCTTCCATGGCCGCAAGCGTATCTGCCGTTTCGCCCGATTGCGAGATCGCCATGACCACCGTATTTTCATCCACAATTGGATCGCTATAACGAAACTCAGAAGCGATAACCACTTCAACGGGGATGCGCGCAATCTTTTCGATAAGATACTTTCCCACCATTCCGGCGTAAGCGGCGGTGCCGCAAGCCGTAATGTAAATTCTTTGAATGCGTTTGGCGAGTTCCGACGTAAGCTTTAACTCCGGCAAACGAATGCGCCCTTCCTGAAAATCCACGCGCCCCGCTACGGTGTCCGTCAGCGCGCGAACCTGCTCGTGAATTTCTTTTTGCATGAAATGGCGATACTCGCCTTTTTCCGCCGAGACGGCATCGTATGCAATGCTGTGAATTTCAGGCGTAATTTTCTGTCCGTCCAGAGTCGTCAGTTCAACGCTGTCTTTCGTCACCACCGCCATCTGGCGCGATTCTAAAAAGATAACCCTGCGCGTATGCTCCAGAATTGCGGGAATATCAGAAGCGATAAAATTTTCGCCTTCGCCTAGCCCAATCACCACGCCGCCTGCATTCCCAATTCTCGCGGCGATAATTTTATCCGGCTCGTCCGTCGAAATTAATACGACCACATTTGCGCCATGAATTCGCTTGAACGTGCGCCGCGCCGCTTCTTCAAAAGAAGTTCCACCCGCGCGCTGGCATTCGGCAAGATGTACAATTGTTTCGGTGTCCGTATCCGAATTGAAAGTGATTCCTTCGCCGTCTAATTCGGCTTTGAGTTCCAGAAAGTTTTCTACGATCCCATTATGAACGACGACCATTTTTCCGGAATTGCCAAGATGCGGGTGCGCGTTTTTTGCAGATGGCGCGCCATGCGTTGCCCAGCGCGTGTGACCGATGCCAGGCGCGCCGTCAATTGGGGACTTGCCGATCAAATCCACCAATTGCGATAGTTTTCCCGCCTCCCTCCTAACTTCAATTTGGTTGCCATGAATGACAGCTACGCCAGCCGAATCATAGCCGCGATACTCGAGCTTCTTCAGCCCGCCAAGAATGATCGGCGTCGCGTTACGCGCGCCAATATATCCGACGATTCCACACATAGGGATTCCTCCGAGTTTTAAAATATAACTTCAGGACGTAAGTCCTTTTCAATTTGCCAGGTTCCACCTTTTGGCTGTGCGATCGCTCGCAGGCATTGTAGATAGAATTCTCTTTTGGAGGGAAAGAATGACGGGTGTGGCTCACCCGAAGGGCTTCCGCTGATCTCTCGATTTTCATTTGCATTCGTTCTTCGCAAACTTAACTTCATTTCGCAATGAAGAACCCTCATCCTCGTCAACTTGATTCAATCAAGTCCATGCGCTGTCTTTCCCGTTTAATTTGACTTTTGCCTCCTCGTGTTGTGATTTCGAGATTATACCGTACTTTGGCAAGCCTCCAAATTAAGCCCGCCGCGCCATAAAACTTCATATCAATTTCAATTCTTTTTGGAGTTACTGGTACACTTGACGCAACTTTACGCTAAGTTTGAGGAGCGCATCACCTATGATCAATTGGCAGTCCCATACGATTGATATGTTTGTGGAACAATTACGCGTCGTTTACGAACGCACGTATGGAGATATAGATAAAAACTGCGGGCGCGTTGTGGCTTGGTCGGGCAGGCTGGCGCTCGAAAACATCGCCAATTCAGACGCTTTGTATCACGATATTGATCATACGATCATGGTCTCTTTGGCTGGGCAGGCGATTTTAGAAGGGAAGCATTTGCGCGAAGGCGGCGTGACTCCGCGCGATTGGATGCACTTTATGATCGCGGTGATGTGCCATGATATTGGCTATGTTAAAGGCGTTTGTAAAAATGACACGCGCGAAATATTTGATACTGGCGTAAATCACGAACTTATCCATGTTTCGGCAAATGGTACGGACGTGGCGTTAACGCCGTATCATGTTAACCGCAGTAAGTTGTTCGTAAAAGAAAGATTTGGCGCCGGCTTATTGCAAGATATGACAAATCTTTTAGACGCCGATTTGATTGCAAATTATATTGAGATGACGCGCTTTCCTTCGCCAGCCGGGGAAATGTATCAAGATACAAAAGGTTTTGGCGGCTTGGTGCGCGCCGCGGATTTTGTCGGTCAGTTGGGCGACCCCGATTA
>JADLCG010000343.1 GCA_020847355.1 Anaerolineales bacterium
CACTGGAGGATCAGATGGCAAATGTTCCGGGAATTGACGTTTCGTATTGGGACGCAGGGATTGACTGGCCCAAGGTTCGCGCTACCAGCCAGCGTTTTGTTTTTGCAAAAGCGACCGAAAGCGTAACCTACAAAGACCCCACCTTTGACGATAATTGGTTCGGCGCCAAATCCGCCGGAATGTTGCGCGGAGCGTATCACTTCTTTCGCTGTAACGTGGACGCCAACAAACAAGCCGATTACTTCATCAATTACGTCCGCACCGTCAAAGACGACGGCGAACTGCCGCCCGTATTAGACCTTGAAACAAACGATGGCGTAAACAAAGAAAAAATCGTACCGGCGGTGAAAACCTGGCTCGATCGCGTTGAAGCCGCCTTCGGAAAAAAGCCGATCATTTATTCGGGTCAATATTTTCTGCAGGATTATCTTGTGGTCGCCGGCGGCGGTCCGCCGGCTTGGGCAAAAAATTATCCGCTCTGGCTCGCGCAATATCCCAATCAATATCAAGAGGGCATGAAACCCGCCCTGCCGCGCGGCTGGTTCAACTGGACGTTCTGGCAATATTCCGATAAAGGCACAATCAACGGCATCAACGCCAAAGTGGATATGAATATCTACAACGGCACGCTGGAAGAATTATATAAATTTGCCGGAGCAAAATTACCGGTACAAACTACCAAGACCTATACCGTCAAAAAAGGCGATAGCTTTGAAACGATTGCCAATGACTTCGGCGTAACTGTGCGCGAATTAGCGGCGGCAAATCCGCAATTATTGAGCGCTGGAACGAAGTTGACTATCCCCGTAGCGGTCGCCATTCCGCAAGAAAGCGGCTCTTCCCCAACCTCGACAACTGGCTCGGCGACTTCGACATCTACTACGCCCCAGCGGACGCATACCGTCTCAGCCGGGGAAACGCTATCGTTCATCGCGGTTAAATACAGCGTGACCGTCGCGGAAATTGCTTCAGTAAACAACATTGCTAATATCAACAATATCAAAGTTGGTCAGGTATTGATTATTCCGTAGAGCAACTGGAATCTGATTATTTTTAATATCCGTTATCTCGTACAATTGCTTGTTTCTCTTAACGCGCCTACTGTCCTTGCTCTGAGCGGAATTCAAACTTGGGCAAGCCTATTGCCAACGCCTGCTATTGAAATGTAGGTAGATGGCTTACAAATAGATTTCAAACAGGAGTACACTTTGTCAAGGGATAAACTATTCAAGGCGTTTCATAATCTTTATTGGCCAATAATAATTTTCATCACTCTACTAGTCTGTAAGTTTTATCTAAATGGGCTTCAATGGGAAGAGCCTCGCCTTGCTCTCAGCCAGTTAATGGACGGAACTGCATACAAACCTTTTGTATACAGAATACTTGTCCCTACCATTACAAAAATCGCAATTCTTGTATTTCCCCTGCCCGCCACACTATATGCGTCAATTTTAATATTTGCCTTCCTACTAGGCTTTATTGTTTGCATTCGCTCTTTTTCGTCCATTTTCTGGAAAAAGGCTGAAATCAATGATTTTGTAGGCGCATTATCTATACCTATGCTAACGCCCTTTATGCTCACAAATAGGCACGTTTACGATTTTAGTACCTTGTTTCTCTTCTCAGCGGGGCTAATGTTAATGGCTCAAAAAAAAATGGGGCTATTTTCTTATAGTTTACACACTTGCTTGCTTAAACAAAGAGACAACGTTGTTTTTATCTCTTATTTTTTTGTATTATTTCAGGCAGAATTTCAAGAAGCCTATATACTGGAAGCTCTTATTCTTTCAAGCAATTATTTACACAAGCATTCGCGCCTTAATCATGTGGAGATTTTCTAATAATCCCGGCGTAATGATGGAAAATCATTTTTACGATCACTTTTCCTCTGCTCTGGTTCCCTCTCCTAAATTAATCTTAGGCTATGTTAGCTATTTGATTCTAATGATAATAGCAGTACGAACGAGATGGAAAGAGAAGCCCGTCTTCCTAAGGGAAGCCCTGTCAATACTCGCGCCCTTGATGTTCGTCTTATACTTACTTGGAAGCTATCCTTTTGAAATTCGCACATTCTATGAAATCTATCCTTTATTGATCCTTTTAGCCTCGCCCATTCTTGGGCGTTTGATTGGATTAGATTTTTTCAAAGAACAATTTAATTGTTCGTCTAGTCTACCTTAATAAAAACACGATTTATAACAATAGTTTCAAGAATCAAACATCCCCGCCGAATGGGCGGGGATGTTTGATTCTATCTTTTGTTTTTTTATGGGTAAATTCTTTTGATCGTGCGCGGAAACGGTATCGCCTCGCGGACATGCTCAATGCCGCAAATCCAGGCGGTGACTCGCTCCACGCCCATGCCAAAGCCGGAATGCGGCACAGAGCCATACTTACGCAGTTCCAAATACCATTTGAAGGCTTCTTCCGGCAAACCTTCTTTTTGGATGCGGGCTAATAATTTTTCCGGGTCGCTCATGCGTTCAGAACCGCCGCAAATTTCGCCATAACCTTCAGGCGCGAGTAAATCTACGGATTTGCAGACTTCCGGCCGATCTGGCCAGGGTTCCATGTAAAAGGCTTTGACTGCGCTTGGATAGCCGTACACAAACAAAGGCTTTTCGTTCAATTTGGTGAGTTCCGTTTCGTGCGGCGCGCCAAAATCCATGCCCCATTCAAATTTGAGCAGTTCTTTCTTTTCGGGATCGGTTTCTTTTTCATACAAGTCAATTAGGTATTTCGCGGCGTCATCGTAAGACATGCGCGGAAACGTTCCGGTGATATTTTCCAATTTGGAAATATCGCGGTTAAGAAATTTCAATTCCGCCGAGCATTCTTTCAGCGCAGTTTGAACGATATGCGTGAGCAAGCCTTCTTCGATTTCCATCAAACCGTCTAAATCGCAGAAAGCGATTTCAGGTTCGAGCATCCAGAATTCGGTCAGGTGGCGGCGCGTTTTGGATTTCTCAGCGCGGAAGGTTGGTCCAAAGCAATAGACTTTTCCAAACGCAAAAATATTCGCTTCGTTATAAAGCTGTCCGGTTTGCGCCAGATACGCCGAGCCTTCGTCAAAATATTCGGTTTCAAAAAGCGTCGTCGTGCCTTCGGCGGCGGCGGGCGTGAGAATGGGCGTGCTCATTTCAAAAAAACCGTTCGCGTTGAGCCACTCGCGGGTGGCGGTCATCACGGCGGCGCGCACGCGCAAAATTGCCCATTGACTTTGCATCCGAATCCACAGGTGGCGGTTATCGAGCGCGAAATCCACGCCGTGATCTTTGAGCGCCATCGGGTAATCTATATCCGCCGCTTGGACGACTTGCAAATCTTTGATGCCCACTTCGTATCCGCCAGGGATGCCGGGCGCGCGTTTATCTTCGCGCACCGCGCCGGTAATAATGACGGATGATTCTTGCGGGAGATGGGTTATCAAGTCGAAGGTTTCAGGGGACAGATCGCCTTTGAAGGCGACGCATTGTACAAACCCAGACCCATCGCGGATCAGTAAGAACGCCAACTTGCCTTTATCTGTGCGGTTATAAACCCAACCTTTGAGAACAATATCTTGACCGATATATTTTGAGATTTGCGAAACGCTGATGTGTTCAGGCATAAAAAATCCTCATGTGCTTTATTTTGCTCTATTTTACAGGAAATATTCAATCTCTTGCAAAACCCGCCGCCGCTCTAATCTTCTTCTGACACAGGATTAACCTTTATCCAACATAACGTTCTTACAATATTTATAGCGTTTTAGATCAGAAAGAAATTATGCGGAGGAAGCATGGACCTCAATAAATATACTCAAAAATCACAAGAAGCAATTTTACGCGCGCAACAAATCGCGCAGGAATATAACCATCAAGCCATTGAGCCGGCGCACCTTTTGTTGTCCTTGTTACAGCAGGATGAAGGCGTTGTACCGGCAATCGTCAATAAAGTTGCGGGAAGCGCTAACGCCTTACGCAACGAACTGACAAACGACCTCGCAAGCCGCCCCAAGATTCACGGTTCCAATGCGGATGTGGGATTGGCGTCATCCACTGCGGAAATCCTCAAAGCCGCTGAGCGTTACGCCAAAGGGATGCAGGATGATTACGTTTCGGCTGAACACATTCTGCTTGGGCTGGCTGAATCTCCCGAAGCGAAGCGGCTGACTTCCTTTGGTCTGACGAAAGACGCGATTCTTTCCGCGCTGAAAACTGTGCGCGGCTCCCAGAGAGTCGCCTCGCAGAATCCTGAATCCACTTATCAAGCGCTTGAAAAATACGGGCGCGACCTAACCGCTGATGCGCGTCAGGGCAAACTAGACCCCGTGATCGGGCGTGACGAAGAGATTCGCCGCGTCGTTCAAATTTTATCGCGCCGCACTAAGAACAACCCGGCGCTGATCGGCGAGCCGGGCGTGGGCAAAACTGCGATTGCCGAAGGCTTGGCGCAACGCATTATCAACGGCGATGTGCCGGAAGGACTCAAAAAGAAACGGCTGGTTCAATTGGATTTGGGCGCGTTAATCGCCGGAGCGAAATATCGCGGCGAGTTTGAAGAACGCCTCAAAGCCGTCCTCAAAGAAGTGACCGAAGCCAGCGGAGAGATCGTGCTCTTCATTGACGAAATGCACACGGTGGTTGGCGCGGGCAAAGCGGACGGCGCGATGGACGCCGGCAATATGCTCAAGCCAATGTTGGCGCGCGGCGAACTGCACATGATTGGCGCGACCACGCTGGATGAATATCGCAAATATATTGAGAAAGACCCAGCCTTAGAAAGACGTTTCCAACCCGTATTAGTGGAAGAGCCAAGCGTGGAAGATACGATTTCAATTTTGCGCGGGTTGAAAGAGCGCTATGAAGTTCATCACGGCGTGCGGATTACCGATCCGGCGGTGATTGCGGCGGCGACTCTTTCTCAGCGCTATATTACGGATCGGCAAATGCCTGATAAAGCGATTGACCTGATTGACGAAGCCGCCGCGCGCTTGCGGACGGAGATCGATTCCAAGCCGCAAAAATTAGATAATGTAGATCGTCAGGTCATGCAATTGGAAATCGAACGTGAAGCGCTGAAGAAGGAAAAGGACAAAGCCTCAAAAGAACGGCTCGGGCATCTCGAAAAAGAACTCGCCGATTTGCGCGAAGAATCCAAAGGACTGACGGCGCGCTGGCAAACTGAAAAGCAAGCCATCGCTGAATTACGCGGCTTGAAAGAAAAACTAGAAGCGACGCGTATTGAAATGGAACGCGCCGAACGCGAATCCAATTTGGAGAAAGCGGCGCGTTTGAAATACGGCGATCTGCGCGAACTCGAACAAAAGATTCAAAATGCCGAAGCTAAGTTAAAAGCTATTCAAGGCGCAGGCTCTTTGCTCAAAGAAGAAGTCGGCGCTGAGGAGATTGCGGCAATCGTTGGGCGTTGGACGGGCATTCCGGTCTCGCGTTTGCTTGAAGGCGAAACGCAGAAGTTGATTCACATGGAAGAGCGCTTGCACGAACGGGTTGTTGGTCAGGACGAAGCCTTGAGCGTAGTCGCTAAAGCTGTGCGCCGCGCGCGCGCCGGTTTGCAAGATCCAAACCGCCCAATTGGCTCATTCCTCTTTTTGGGTCCAACCGGCGTAGGTAAAACCGAACTCGCCCGCGCGTTAGCTGAATTTATGTTTGATGATGAACGCGCCATGCTTCGGATTGACATGAGCGAATATCAAGAGAAGCATACCGTCTCGCGCTTGATTGGCGCGCCGCCCGGATACGTCGGCTACGATGAAGGCGGTCAACTCACCGAAGCGATTCGCCGCCGACCTTATAGCGTGGTCTTATTTGACGAGATTGAAAAGGCGCATGTTGAAGTCTTCAACGTGTTTCTGCAATTGCTGGATGACGGTCGCCTAACCGACGGGCAAGGGCGCACAGTTGATTTTCGCAATACGGTCGTAATTATGACCTCGAATCTGGGCAGTCAGCTTTGGGAAGGCGGGCGGCAAGCCGCGCGGGATGAAATAAATAAAGTTTTGCAAAGTCATTTCCGCCCGGAATTTCTCAATCGGATTGACGAGATCGTCACTTTCCATCATTTGACTAAAGCGCACCTTTCTGGAATTGTAGATATTCAGCTTCGTTATGTTAGCAAACTGCTGACAGATAAAGGCTATCAGTTGGAAGTGAGCGAAGCGGCGCGCGAATATTTGACCGAAGTCGGCTACGATGC
>JADLCG010000344.1 GCA_020847355.1 Anaerolineales bacterium
CTGGGGAAGCGGGCGTTCAATCAGGCAATTCTCCCCAATTTGGAAGAGGCGTTGGCTCACGAAGCCATCCTCCAAGAAATTGCCGGAAAAAGCGCCGATCACCGCGCAGGCGTGCGGGCGTTTTTAGAGAAAAGGAAGCCAAAGTTCGAATAGCGTATCTTTTGATTACCCAAATGGGTTATATCAAACGCGCAAAAACCGTCACTTTTTGTCATATTGACGCAAAACGGTTTTTCGTGTACAGTTTAGGCACATTCAGGTTTTAGGACAAATTAATGAAACTATGGAATGACATTGTTTAGATTTATAGCGGGCGCCCTTCCGGGGCGTCCGTTTATATTTTATTAAAATGAGTAGTTAGGAGATGATTATGTCTGGACCGATTAATGCTTTTGAGATGGCGCAAAAACAGTTCGATGCGGTTGCGAAACAACTCAAACTAGATTCTGGCGTGGCGGAAGTTCTGCGCTGGCCCATGCGCGAATTTTCTTTCCGCATTCCGGTGCGTATGGAAGACGGCTCGCTGAAAGTTTTTCAGGGCTTTCGCGTGCAACATAACGACGCGCGCGGACCCAACAAAGGCGGCATTCGTTTTCACCCCGCCGAAACGCTGGATACTGTCCGCGCTTTGGCGACGTGGATGACGTGGAAGTGCGCGGTTGCGGATATTCCGTTAGGCGGCGGAAAGGGCGGCGTGATCGTTGACCCTTCGACATTAACCGTCAACGAAAAAGAAGCGGTTTGCCGCGGCTGGGTGCGCGCCATGTGGAAGAATATCGGTCCGCGCAACGATGTGCCGGCTCCGGATGTAGGCACGACCCCGCAAATGATGGGCTGGATGATGGACGAATATTCACACTTGGTCGGTCAATATACGCCGGGCGTATTCACCGGCAAGCCAGTAGGCGGCGGCGGTTCGCTGGGGCGCACGGAAGCTACCGGTTTCGGCGTGGTGTACAACATCCGCGAGGCGATGAAGCATTTGAAGATGGATCCGAAGAAATCAGTCGCTTCGGTGCAAGGCTTTGGCAACGTGGCGCAATATGCCGCAATTGGCTTCATTGAAATTTTGGGCGGCACGGTGGAATGCGTTTCTTGTTATGATCGCCATAGCAAAAAGGCTTATACCTACAGCAAAAAAGGCGGCATTGATCCGCACTTCCTGATCTCGATTGTGGATGAATATGGCACGATTGATAAAGCCAAAGCCCAAGATTCCGGCTACGCCGTGGAAGAAGGCGACGCTTGGATTTCTAAAGAAGTGGATGTACTCATCCCCGCCGCGCTGGAAGGTCAGATCAATGCGGATACCGCGCCGCGCATCTCCAAACGAGTCAAGTTGATCGCCGAAGGCGCGAACGGACCGACCACGCCCGAAGCTGACGAAATCATCAAGAAAAATAAAATTTTCGACATCCCCGATTTTCTCTGCAACTCCGGCGGCGTGACCACATCCTATTTTGAGCAAGTGCAAAACGATATGAACTTCTACTGGTCCAAAGCCGAGGTGCTGGAGAAGCTCGATCAAAAAATCACCTCCGCTTTCAATAGCGTGCTGGAGCGTAGTGAAAAAGAAAAAATCTACATGCGCGATTCGGCGTACATGGTCGCCATTGACCGCGTGGTGAAAGCGATGGAACTGCGCGGCTGGCTCACGGGGAATGCATAGTTAATAAATTGGCAGAATCAAAAAGAGGATGCGCTTTCGGCGCATCCTCTTTTGATTTACGTTTCTCCCCTTAATCTGAAAGTTGATTCTACTTTCTGAATCATAGCCTTCATTTGATACAATCTTCAAAACGCCGCTCTCTATTCTCCATTATCTATCTTCTAATATCGAGGCTTTTATGTCCAAACCAACATTCAAATGGGACGATCCCTTTCTGCTCAACGATCAATTGACCGACGAAGAACGCATGATCCGCGATACGGCGCGCAAGTATTGTCAGGATAAGTTAATGCCGCGCATTCTCGAAGCGAACCGCAAAGAAATCTTCCACCGCGAAATCATGGATGAAATGGGCAGTTTGGGTCTGCTCGGTTCAACCATCCCAGAAGAATATGGCGGCGTGGGCTTGAATTATGTTTCGTATGGATTGATCGCCCGCGAAGTGGAGCGCGTGGATAGCGGCTATCGTTCCGCGATGAGCGTGCAATCTTCGCTGGTCATGTATCCGATTTATGCCTACGGGACAGAAGAACAACGCAAGAAATATTTACCCAACCTAGCCAGCGGAAAATGGATCGGCTGTTTTGGGCTTACTGAACCCAATCACGGCTCGGACCCCGCCAGCATGGAAACCCATGCCAAAAAAGTAGACGGCGGATATATTTTGCAAGGCAACAAAATGTGGATCACCAACTCGCCGATTGCGGATGTGTTTGTTGTGTGGGCAAAACTCGACGGCGAGATTCGCGGCTTCATTTTAGAAAAAGGTATGCAAGGTTTGTCCGCGCCAAAGATTGAAGGCAAATTTAGCTTGCGCGCCAGCATCACGGGCGAAGTTGTGATGAACGAAGTTTTTGTGCCTGAGGAAAATATTTTCTCCGAAGTGAAAGGCTTGAAAGGTCCGTTTGGCTGTTTGAACAAAGCCCGTTACGGAAGTGCCTGGGGCGCATTAGGCGCGGCGGAATTTTGCTGGCACGCGGCGCGTCAATACACGTTGGATCGTCCGCAGTTTGGGCGTCCGCTGGCGGC
>JADLCG010000345.1 GCA_020847355.1 Anaerolineales bacterium
GGTCGGAACTTATACCCATACACGATCAGCCCGCGCTCGTCGCCGTCGTTGCGCATCTTGCGGGTGACCATCTCCACAGGCATGCCGATTTGTACGGCATTGTTATCCACGTCGGTCAATTGCGCGGTAATCATCGGACCTTCGTCCAGTTTGACCAGCGCAACCGTGTACGGCGCGTTGGCGTCGAATCCGGCGGGCGCTTCATAAACCGTTGTAAATGAATACACTTCGCCTTTGCCGCTGAAGGTGTATAAATCTTTGGCTTCATCGCCGCAGTTTGGGCAAACGTCACGTGGGGGGAAGATTTTGTAATCGCAATGCGGACACACCTCGCCGACCAGCCCGTAGCGTTGTTTTTTAAGTCGCCAATGTCTTGGAATTTCCATGATAGCAATTTCCTTTCATAAGGATAATTCTGTCCCGCTGGACTCTCAAAGGCTATCAGGCTTGATTTAAATATTTTTTTGTGAAAAGCCGGTCTCTCAAAGCCTATCAGGGTTTTTACTCTGCGCGTAAATGAGAGGAATGCATAGAAACCGCAATTTGTTCATTGGGTTATTTTTTGCAAAGTTTACGAACTCTATTTTCTGCGCGAGGTTTTCCGTTAAGAAGGAGTCAAAATGAACCGCTTGCAAAAAATTATGTTAGGTCTTTTGTTGATCGTCTCGTTGGCGTGTGGCAACTTACAGACTCAGCCAAGCGCCCCGGCTTTGCCAACTTTAGCCCCCGGTGCGATTAACACATATATCGCCCAAACTGCGGGCGCGGCACAGGCTCTAACTGCCCTCGCCGCGTCGCCCACTCCGACATTTACATTAACGCCCACCCCAACCGTAACCGCGACGGAAACGCCCCTTCTGAAAATTGCCGTTTACATCGAGAAATTAGAATTAAACGCAAACGTTTTGTTGCTCATTGGTCAATTAACCGGAACGTTGGCTGAAACGGGCTATCAGAGCTTTGCAAAACTGAGCCTGTTTGACGCTCAACGCAATAAGCTCCTCGAAGAAGAAAAGCCTTGTCTTGAATCTTCTATTCGAACTGACGGTAAACTCTGCACGTTTATCTTCATGATTTCCGATTTCCCTGCGGGCGTAACCAGCTACGAACTTTCTGGACGAATTCAAATTAACAACGGCTCAATTTTAGCCGCGCAAACGGAGGACGCTTTAACGCCAAGATATGCGTTACCCGACGCATATGAAACTGCCGAGACGCTCATTCATCCAATTTCCTCGCCTTTGCCGCAACTTGTACAACAACCGGCGGCTTTAATCGTAGAGAAAGATATTTCTCTCAGAACCTCATTTTCTTCGCTCTTTTATACCCCGGAAAACGGCTCGTCCTTAAGCGCTGACGTAACCTATTTTGGCGACGTGACGCAAACCAACGTTTCTGATCTGGATTTCTGCGTTTCTATTAGCGAGCGCCGCAAATACGAATCGGGAAAGACCGCGCAAGTTGTTTTGACCGAAGAGTGTAAGACTGCGTACCTTTCAGGAAGCGGAAAAATCGCCAAAGCCTCTAACGATTTTTTCTTCAAGCCTTCAGGTTATAGTTTTGTTTCAATAGATAGCCCCGAAGGAAGTTATCAAATTTCAGAAATTCGCGCGACGGTTAAGCTGACGCAAAACGAAAAAGTATTGGCGACTTCAGAATCGTCGCATCGTCCCGTGCCGGTGCGCCTGATAGATACTTCGCTCCATCAAAATTCACAGGCGAGCGCCAAGGTTAAGATCATGGCGGGGCAAGGCGAAACCTATGACCTCAAGCTTAAGGTCTATCAAATTGAAGGCGACCCGGATGAAACAGTCTTAAGCATGTTCCTCTTATTTATCCCTTGCTTGTTGCCGGGCATATGTGATGACCGCATCCAAGTTGGCGAGGCTGTTCAGCCGATCAAACTAATCGCCGGCACAACTGCGACCATCTCCGCGAGCTATACGGCCGCTCCGGCTTCGGAAGACGGAAATTTTGTGATGCATAATGAACTGCTGGTCTTTTTTGAAGATATTGCTATTGGCAAAAAATAAATTTATGCAATCGGCTGACGAAATTTTTTACGTTACCTTTTGGAGAATATGACTCACTGCCGTTGACGCGGGTCCGCCCAATGATTGGATCAATGCAGTCTGCGCGTTTGAGATTTGGTTCGCCCCTGCCTGACCTCGAAGCTGGGTGACTGCTTCGACAGCCTGATACACGCCTGAAGCTCCGCCGGCGAATCCTCTGGCTTTCATGCCGCCCATTGTCACGCAGGGAATTTTCCCCGTTATGCTGATCTCGCCATCCGCCGCGAGTTTCCAGCCTTTGCCTTTGATCGCAAACCCAACCGCTTCTAGCTGAAGCGCGGCATAGATTCCAAATGTGTCGTGATATTCAAAAAAATTAATTTTATCTAAAGTGAGACCGGCTTGCTTCATGGCTGTGCCAGCGGAGATTTGCGCCGTATCGAAATACAACATATCTTTTCTATCGTGTAAGGCTAATGTATCGGACGATGCGGCTGAGCCGGAAATTTTCACGAGTGGATGATTTTGTTCGGACGGAATCAACTCTCGCCTTGTTAAAAGAAGCGCGGCGGCGCCGTCTGCATTGGGAGCCATATCAAACATATTCAACGGCTCGCTGATCATTTCGGCTTTTGCATATGTTTCAGGTTTGATCGCTTTTCTGAACATCGCGTTTGGGTTGGCAACTCCGTTGGCATGAGCGGTCAACGCAAAGCCGGCAAAGCCATCTTTGGGAACTTGATTTTCATGGATGTAGCGTTTCATCAACAATGCGGCTTGCGCGGCGGGAGTCATGCCTTGCACGGCTTCAAAATCTGAATCGCCGGTAGTGGCGAGGGCTTCATCTACGCCGGCGCCAATTTGATCGGTAAATTTTTCCACGCCGAGGACGAGCGCTACATCCACCAATCCGCTTTTGACGGCGAGATAGCCCTGCCGTAGCGCCGCGCCGCCCGATGCGCCCGCCGCTTCGATAGTCACGGCTTCGATGCCGTTGAGACCGGCGTAATCTGTAATTAATGCGCCGAGATGCGCCTGACGCGAAAGGTTGGGCGCGAGCATGTTGCCGACGAATAAGGCTTGCGGTTTTAGCCCGCCGGAATCGTGAATTGCGGCATGGATGGCTTTTAGCGCTAACTCGCGCAAACCAACTTCCCAGTGTTCGCCGACTTCCGTTTGTCCGATACCTGCGATAATGACTTCAGACATAAATGATTTCCTAATAGATATTCGAGATTAGATAATTCGATATTTGGGTTCGCTAATCGAATATCGAATTACCGATTATCGTTCTTATTTCAGCGCCAACTTGCCGCGATAACGCACATACGTGGCGTAATCAATTTCGCTTCGACGGGCGATGTATTCGCGGGTTTTTGTTGCGCGGGAAGCGCGTTCTAAAATTTTGTCGGTGACGGTGATGTCGAGGGCGTCGGACCCAGCTCCAGAGCCGAAAGAGACGGCGAGGATTCTATCGCCGGGTTGGGCTACATCCAGCGTGGCGGTTAATCCAATCATGGTTGCGCCGGCGTAGGTGTTTCCAATCACCGGCACCAACAGCCCGGGTTCAATTTGTTCCATCGAGAAGCCGAGTTGGCTCGCCGCGCGTTGCGGAAATTTTGTGTTGGGTTGGTGAAAGACTGCCCATTGATAATCTTTGGCGGTCGTGCCGGCGGCTTCCATTAAATGCGTGGCGGCTGAGGTGACGTGTTTGAAGTAAGCGGGTTCGCCGGTGAAGCGCATACCGTGTTCGGGATATTTCTGATATTCGCGCCGCCAAAAATCCGGCGTATCGGTGACATAAGAATATGAGGCGTTGACAATTGCCAGCGCTTCTTCTGCGGGACCGAGAATATACGCCCCGCCCCCGGCTCCGGCGGTGTATTCGAGCGCGTCGCCCGGTTTGCCTTGCGCGGTATCCATGCCGATTGCCATTGCATATTTGCCCATGCCCGAGCCGACCAAACCCATCGCGGCGACGAACGCCTCGGTGCCAGCCTTACAAGCGAATTCCCAATCTGCGGCTTGCGTGTTGGGGACGGCGCCAATCGCTTCGGCGACTAATGTGGAAGTTGGCTTGACGGCATACGGATGCGATTCGCTCCCAACCCAGACTGCCCGTAATTCGGCTGGATCAATTTGTGCGCGAAGCATGGCATTGCGCGCCGCTTCAATGGACATGGTGATCACGTCTTCATCTAGCCCGGGGACGGCTTTTTCTTTGATTGGGAGTCCGCTGGTTTTGCCCGTCCAAACGCGGGCAACTTCTTTGGCGGGCAGGCGGTAGCGCGGCACGTACGCGCCGTAGCCGATGATTCCAACCGGCTTGGCTGGTTTGAGGAGTGTGGGGGAATGGGTGTGAGGGGTTGTCATGTGATTCTCTTTACTTCTAATAAATAATTAGCTGATTTTAGGCGGGTAACGCTTGCAAAATCTATCTTGTTCAAAAAGTGACAGTCACCTCCAAGGTGACTGTCACTTTGGTAGTTGCCTACATATTTTACACATCCCAAAAACTTGATTTCAAGCCTGCGGACTTTTGTCAACGGACTTTCACGGAATGCAACGGACTTGTTTACCTATCTACCTTTATTGATTTCTCTTAATTTTTTCAACTTCTTTTTCTGCTTTTGTTAAAGTTTGATTCCAC
>JADLCG010000346.1 GCA_020847355.1 Anaerolineales bacterium
ACGTGCCCAATAAATACTTGTGTTCATAGACCGCCCCCGCTTTGAGCATTGGAAAAAGATATTCCGCCGCAAACTCTTCTTTCATATCGTGAATAATGCACTGACTCGCGCCGCTGTTGATGGCTTTTTGCTCCAAGCCGCGCATATCTTCATCGCCCTGCCCCACGTCCGCGCAAAAGCAGACGACTTCACAACCGTAGTTTTCTTTCAACCACGGCACGATCACGGATGTGTCCAATCCGCCTGAATAGGCGAGGACGACTTTCTTGACTTGCGGTTTTGATTTCGGACTCATAAACTCTCCTGATAAAAATATAAAAAAAACAGCCCGCCTTGAAGGCGGGCTGTTTTGGTTGACTTATGCGCATTCTTGCTTCGCTACTTTACAATTTCATCATCCAAACAAAGAGGTCCCAACCTTCTGGAAAGAGGTAGGCTTCGGACGACGAACACGCGGGGCAAACACACTTGATAACATACTGGGCAATATTCTACTCGCAAAATGAAATGAGTCAATAGTTTTAAGCGCCAAATTTATTAAATTACCCATTTGGGTTATTGGCGTTATAGTTTCCATAAACGCGGGAACTGAATTATGATTCGTCAAAATTACTATGGCGAAAATCTTTTTACGTTCGGTCATTTCATCCGACTTATCTATTTTATTTGAGCAACAACAAGATGCTGAAGCGCTTGCCATGTCCGCTTACCCGTCGAAAGATCGCGGAGAATTCATGCGCCATTGGGAGGGCATTCAAAAAAATAAATCCATTGTTGCGCGAACAATTGTTTACAAGGAGCAGATTGCGGGACATATTCTCTGCTGGCAGGAGGGAAAGTACGAGCGGCGCATCGGCTATTGGATCGGCAAACCGTTTTGGGGTAGAGGGGTCGCTTCGTCCGCAGTAAGCGCGTTTCTAACGCAAGTAACAACTCGCCCGCTATACGCGGAAGTCGCCAATCATAACGGCGCTTCTCGGCGCGTGCTGGAAAAAAATGGATTTAGTCTGCACGAAGCGGGAGGAAAAATATCCATATTCAAACTTAGTTAGCTTAGCCTGTAAAACGCGGGTACGATCCCAAGACGCGCAACATCTGCGCGTACTCGCCTAAATGATCCAGCGCTTTTTGAGCGCGAGGTTCGTGCGCCGCGCCGACAAAATCCACGTAGAACAAATAGTCCCAGGGAGTTCCTTGCAATGGGCGCGATTCAATTTTCGTCAGATCAATATCGCGGAGCGCGAAAACGCTCAACGCCTTAAATAACGCGCCCGGCGCATTTTTCAAAGTGAAAACAATTGAAGTTTTAGCTTCGCCTTGCGGATTGACCGCCTCAGGTTGAATTGCCAGAAAGCGCGTGTAATTCTCAGGATTATCTTCAATCCCCTCTTCTAAAATTTCCATACCATACAATTCAGCGGCGCGACGAGACGCAATCGCCGCCGTATCGCGCGCGCCGGATTCTTTGAGCAGTTTGACGCTCCCCGCCGTATCATAAACCTGCTCCGGTTTAATCTTATGGTTGCGCAAATATCCAATACACTGACCCAACGCCTGCGGATGGCTAATCGCCTTTTTTATATCCGTCTTTTTTACCCCGGGCGCAACGATTAAACAATGCCGAACGCGCAAGAAGTATTCGCCCACAATATGAAGATTATGTTTCAACAACAAATCATAATTCTGATGAATGCTTCCCGCCAACGAATTTTCAATTGGCGCCAGCGCGGCATCGCTTTTATGATTCGCCACCGCATCGAACATCACGTCAAACGCTTCGCACGGAACGGTTTCCACATCTCCGAAATAATTAAATACCGCCTGCTCGCTATATGCCCCTGCCTCGCCTTGAAAAGATACTTTCATAGTTCTCCTTTTGACCTTCAACCTGCAACCTGAAACCTGTATTTACTGTCTCTCCGCCCACGCAACAATCTTACGAAAACCCGCTTCCACTTCTTCATCCGAAGCCGCAATCGTCATGCGAATAAAACCTTCGCCTTGTTCGCCAAACGCCGAGCCGGGCACCAGCCCCACGCCTTCTTCTTCTAAAATCTTTTCGCACATTGCAATTGAAGTCATCTTCAAGGAACGCAAATCCAAAAAGAAATAAAACGCGCCTTGCGGCGGAACGACTTTGACTTTATCACATTCCAATTCATGCGCCAAACGAATCACTAAAGCTCGGCGGCGGGCATAGCCTGCGCGCATATCGGCAGTAACGGTTTGCATCGCAGAATCAGTCAAAGCAAAAGTAGCGGCTTTTTGAATGAAAGGCGCCACACAGGTAATGGAGTTTTGCCCCGCCTTCAAAGCATTGGCGATTACCTCAGCAGGCGCGGCTAAAAAACCCACCCGCCAACCTGTCATTGCATATGATTTTGACAAGCTATTAACCAACAGCGTCCGATCTTTTGCTCCGTCAATCGCCGCGGCAGAGGTAGGTCTATCTTCATAAAATAAACTTCCATATACTTCATCGCTAACGACCCACAATTTATTTTCCTTTGCAAAGTCTTGTAACTTTTGCCAATACGCTTTCGATGGATATGCGCCCGTTGGGTTGGATGGATAATTCAACACAATGGCTTTTGTTTTCGGAGTCAGAGCCTTCAGCCAAGAATCAAAAAATGGGACGAATCCATTCTCGGCGGGGGC
>JADLCG010000347.1 GCA_020847355.1 Anaerolineales bacterium
GAAGCGGATGAGTACGACAGCCTCAAGAAAAGCAACCTGCGCGTAATGGATCGCTTGCAAAAGCACGGTATTCTGGGTCCTAATACTATCGCCGCTCACGGCGTGCATTTGGACGCGCGCGAAATGGAAATTCTCAAAGAAACCGAAACCTGGCTCACCCACCAGCCGCGTTCAAACATGAATAACGCAGTTGGCGCGGCGCAGATTGAAGCCATGCTCCGGCTGGGCGTGAAAGTGGCGCTTGGCAACGACGGTTTCACTAATTCCATGTGGGACGAATGGAAAGCCGCTTACTTTTTACAAAAATCCGAAGCGCGCGATCCGCGCCGCATGAACGGCTATGCGGTGGAGCAAATTGCGGCATATCATAACGCCAAACTTGCAAACCTATTTTTTCCGGCGGCGCCCATTGGGCAAATCGCCCCCGGCGCTTTTGCCGATCTCATTTTTGTAGATTACAAACCTTTCACGCCGCTCACTGTTGAGAATTTGGCTTGGCATATTATTTTCGGCTTTCAATCCAGCTTGGTGACAACAACAATTGTCGGCGGAAAAGTTTTGATGAAAGATCGCAAACTGCAAACTTTAGACGAAGACGAAATTGCCGAACGCGCTAGAGAAATTGCGCCGCGGATTTGGAAAAAATATCAAGAAGAGGTTGAGAAAGTTTCGTAAGCGGAGATGGCATGACAAAAACACAACTTTTATTAAGTATCGCCGTGTTAGGCGGCACAGGTAAAGAAGGTAAAGGACTCGCTTATCGGTGGGCAAAGGCTGGCTACAATGTGATCATCGGCTCGCGCGAAGCCGCCAAAGCGGAATCCGCCGCCAAAGAATTGCTGGAACTGTTAGCCGGTCAAGCCAGCATCGCGGGGCTGACGAATCAAGAAGCCGCGAAAAAAGCGGACATCGCCGTTTTGACCGTCCCCTATTCAGCGCACGCCGATACGCTCACGAGCGTCAAAGCCGAACTGGAAGGCAAACTGCTAATTGACGTAACTGTCCCATTAATCCCGCCTAAAGTTTCTACCGTGCAAATGCCCAAAGCCGGCTCTGCCGCACAAGAAGCCAAAGAAATTCTCGGCGCGGGAGTTCAAGTTTGCGCGGCGTTCCAAAATATTTCGCACGAACATCTGCTTGGCGACGCCCGCGCAGAATGCGACGTGCTGGTCACTGGCACATCCAAAGAAGCGCGCGCGGAAACGCTCAAACTGGTAGAAGCCGCCGGACTAAACGGCTGGGACGCGGGACCTATCGAAAACTCGGTTGTCGTAGAAGGTCTCACCAGCGTATTGATTGGCATAAACAAAAAGTACGGCTCTACTCACGCGGGCATTAAGCTCACCGGCGTTTCAAAAAACTAAATCACCCGTAATGCGCAGTTCGTAATCTACGCATTACGAACTGCGTATTATCCTCATGGCGCTCACCCTCACACCCCTCATTGACATTCCGCTCATCCAACAAGGCGATTCGCTCGTTGAAATTGTATTTAATTCCCTCTCCAAAACTCAAATCAAAATTGAAGATAACGATATTTTTATCTTCGCGCAAAAAATCGTCAGCAAAGCCGAAGGGCGCTTGGTAAACCTAGCGCAGGTTACGGCTTCGCCGGAAGCGCAGACTTTAGCTCAAGCCGCCGAAAAAGACCCGCGCCTCGTGGAATTGATTCTTCAAGAAAGCGCCGAAGTCGTGCGTACGCGAATTGGCGCAATCATCGTTGAACATAAACTCGGCTTCATCTGCGCCAACGCCGGAATTGATCATTCCAACGTCGCCGGAAATGGAAACGCAAGCGAAGAATACGTTTTGCTTCTGCCCAAAGACCCAGACGCTTCCGCTAGGCAAATCCGCGAGGCTGTTTTTCAGCAAACCGGCAAACGCATCGGCGTAATGATCGTCGACTCGCACGGACGCGCGTGGCGCAATGGGACAGTCGGCATGTGCATTGGGCTGAGCGGCATCCCCGCATTGATAGACGAACGCGGCTGGAAAGACCTTTTCGATTACACGCTCAAAATTACCGTAGTCGGCGTGGCGGACGAACTCGCCGCCGCCGCATCCTTGATGATGGGACAAGCCGCCGAAGGCACGCCGATCGTCCATGCGCGCGGCTTTCCATATCCATTAACTGAAGGCTCGCTCAAAGAATTGATTCGTTCAAAAAATCAAGATATGTTCCGCTAACAAAAATCTAACGTCAACTTGATAAACTTAAACGATCAAAGAAATAAGAGGTGCATTATGAAATTTCCAGAAAACATGCTCGACCTGATTGATAAAGATTCAAAAGCCTTTCTCTTTCTAGCCACCACCATGCCCGATGGCTCGCCGCAAGTTACCCCCGTCTGGTTTGATACGGAAGGCGAATACATCCTCGTCAACACCGCGCAGGGGCGCATCAAAGATAAAAACATGCGCGCCCGCCCGCAAGTGGCAATGACCATTCCCGACCCAAATAATACTTATCGCTATCTCGGCATGCGCGGCGAAGTCGTCAGCTACACCACAGAAGGCGGAGCCGAGCATATCAATCAACTCTCCTTGAAATATAGCGGCAAACCTTGGGAACTCGCCGCAGGACAAACGCGCGTCATCTTCAAAATCAAACCAACCCGCTTTGACGCTCACAACTGACCTGCACGCCTTTCTGCGGACGCGCCGCTCCATTCGCCGCTTCAAACCGGACCCGGTGCCTGATTCTGTTTTAAGGGACATTCTCCACACTGCCACATTTGCCCCGTCCGCGCATCACCGCCAGCCCTGGCGGCTGGTAGCGCTCACTAAATCCGAGGCGAAGAAGCGCTTGGCGCAATCTATGGCGGCGGAGTTTGAACGCGATCTTCAAAAGGATGGACTCGCGCAAGAGATTGTTACGCGCCGCGTCCAAAAATCAAAAGAACGGATTAACTCCGCTCCAATCGTCGTCATCCTCTGCTTGGATATGAGCGAGATGGATAATTACCCGGATGCCCAACGCCAACGCGCAGAACATCTGATTGCCACGCAATCTGTCGCTAATGCGGGCTTGCAACTTCTGCTCGCCGCGCACGCCGAAGGGCTGGGCGGAGTTTGGGTCTGTAGCCCGATATTTGCGCAAGCAATTGTGCAAACCGCATTGAACCTTGAAAAAAACTGGGAGCCGCAAGCCATGCTTCTCATCGGCTATCCGCTTGAAATCCCGGAAGTTAGACCCAGAAAACCAATTGAGGAAGTCGTCAAAATTTTATAACCCATGAAAATTACAGCCTTAGCCGGAGGAGTCGGCGGCGCCAAAATGGTCCACGGACTCGCCGCACATATAGCGCCCACAGACCTAACCGTCATCGTCAATACGGGCGATGATTTTGAACATTTAGGGTTAACCATTTGCCCCGATTTAGACACAGTTTGTTATACGCTCGCCGGTTTAGCAAATTTTGAAACTGGCTGGGGACGCGCCAATGAAACTTGGAACGTCATCTCCAACGTAGAAAAACTCGGCGGAGCAGGCTGGTTTCGGCTGGGCGATCAGGATATCGCCACACACCTTGAGCGCACCCGCCGCCTCAAAGCCGGTCAGCCGCTTTCGCAAATCACCAAAGATTTTTGCCAAGCTTGGGGAATTCCGCAAACTATTTTGCCAATGTCCGATGCGCCAGTCAGAACGATGGTCAACACAGAAGCGGGCGAACTTGCCTTTCAGGAATATTTTGTTCACAGAAGATGCGAGCCTAAAGTCAAAAGCTTTCGGTTTGACGGAATCGCTTCCGCCGAACCCGCTAGCGGCGTGCAAGAAGCGCTTCATCAAGCCGATGCGATTCTGATTTGCCCATCCAACCCCTGGGTGAGCATTGATCCAATTCTCAAAGTGATCAAAACAATCAACCGTCCGGTTGTCGCAGTTTCGCCGATCATTGGCGGTCAGAGCGTGAAAGGTCCCGCCGCAAAAATGTACGCGGAATTGGGCATTGAGCCTTCCGCGTTGGCAGTCGCGCAACATTATCAGCGCTTATTGAGCGGTTACGTGTTAGATACTGTGGACGCTAAATTAGCTCAGCCGATCAATGAACTGGGCGTCAAAACCCTCATTACAAATACGTTAATGACTTCACTCGCAGACCGCGCGCGGCTGGCGGAGGATGTGCTACACTTCATACGGAGTTTATAACTTATGTCAATCTGGGCAATTGTGCCTGTCAAACCTCTCAAGCGCGGAAAATCTCGGCTGGCTGGAGCGTTATCTGAAACGGAGCGCGCTCAATTAAATCAAGAACTTTTGGAAAAAACGCTCGGCACGCTCGCGCAGATCAAAGAACTGGAAAAAATTCTAGTTGTCAGCCGCGACCCACATGCGCTGACCATCGCTCGAAACTATGGCGCAAAAACCGTACAGGAAGACGGTCAGCCGAATCTAAACACCGCGCTCACCCGCGCCACGGTTGTCGCTCAAATTCATAACACCCAAGGGATTTTAGTTCTGCCCGCCGATCTGCCTTTGCTCACCAAAGAAGACGTGCAAACTTTATTAGATCGCACCGGAAAACCGCCAGTCGTCGTCATCGCTCCCGACCGGCATCACAAAGGCACAAACGCCCTGCTGATCTTCCCCGCCGGACTGATCGAATATGATTTCGGCGAAGATTCCTTTCAGCGTCACTGTGAAAGAGCCAAGCAAGCTGGAGTCAATTTAGAAATTGTCGAACTGCCCTCGTTAGCGCTCGATCTCGACCTGCCCGAAGATTTAGAAATCATCCGCAAGTTGGAGGCGGAAAAAATATAAGGAGCTTTCCATGAGCAAAGAACGCATAGCGCTTTATTTACAAGATTCGCACGATTTACGCGACGGCTTGGATTATGCAAAATATGCCGAAGCCAAAGGTTTTGAAGCGGTCTGGCAGGCGGAAAGCCGCTTGGTACGCGATGCCATCGTCCCGATGGCTGGCTACGCGGCTGTGACCAATCGCATCAAAATCGGCTCCGGCGTGATCAATAACTGGACTCGTAACATTGGTTTACTCGCCGCCACCTTCTTGACCTTAGACGATCTCGCTCCGAATCGCATTATCTGCGGCTTAGGCGCTTGGTGGGACCCGCTGGCTAAAAACGTAGGCATTGACCGAAAGAAACCGCTGACCGCCATGAAAGAAACCGTGCTGATCATGAAGCGCCTGCTGAATATGGAGCGCGTCACCTTCAGCGGCGAGTTTATTCACGTCAACGGCATTGAATTAGACGTTGTGCATGGTCGGCGCGAGCCGCGCAACATCCCCATTATGATTGGCGCAACCGGCGACCAAATGATGGAATTAACCGGCGAAATTGCCGATGGCGCAGTATTGAATTACTGCGTCGCCCCTGAATACAACGACAAAGCGCTGGAACTGCTCCATAAAGGCTTGCGGAAATCCGGCAGAAGCTTGGATAATTTTGACCGCCCTCAACTCATCGTCTGCTCGGTGGATGAAGATCACGACAAAGCGATTGACTACACGAAGATGCTCTTATGCCAATATTTAGCGCAACAACCGCACATCGCCAAAGCCTCCAACGTTTCTGACGAAGTAATTCAACAGATACAATCCATTTTAGGCTGGCCCGCAACCAAAGAACAGATCATGCAAGCGAAAGACTTGGTGCCAGATGCGCTCGTGCATAAAATTACGGCTTCAGGAACGCCCGCCGAAGCCAAAGCCAAAGTAGAGGAATATAAAAAACGCGGCTGTACCTGCCCCATTCTGTATCCAGTGGGCGGGAATTTCAAATTGCTGATTGACACGTTTGGGGA
>JADLCG010000348.1 GCA_020847355.1 Anaerolineales bacterium
AGCCGTCTATCTTCGGTTCGACGACAAACTGCGCGCGCTCCACGCGATCGTCCAATTTACGCACGCGCTCCAACCACGCTCGGGCATCGTCTGCGCCAAAGGCATTTGCCAAGCTGAGAATGGGCGCCGGGTGGCGAATCTTCTCGAAGCGGTCAGCCGGCTTGGCTCCGGCGCGTTGCGTGGGGCTGTCCAGCGTAATCCACTCTGGATGATCCGCTTCAATTTTCTTCAACTCGTTCAATAAGCGGTCATATTCCAAATCGCTGAGAATGGGCGCATCCAAAACGTGATAACGATAATTATGAAAATTAACTTGCGCCTTTAATTCTGCATAACGCGCGGAAAGTTTGTCTGCCATGCGTTGATTATACTCAAAGCGAAAATAAAATCCGATAACTACGTTATCGGATTTTGAACGGCTAATCTATCTTTTTCCAAATATCGGAAGGCGGGCGCGAAAGCGGGCGGGTTAATGCCGAAAGACGCGATTCGTAGAAGGTTTCTTCTTGGTTTGAAAATCTTGAAATGACGAAAAGGTTACGCAAGACCAACAGTTCGGAAATTTGTTTGGCTTGTTCGCGGGTGGCTTCGAGTTTTTCGGCAAATTCCGTCAGGCTGAAGCGCTGTAAACGAATCATGGCATTCACAGCAGAACGCAAAGGTTCAGGGAATAGCACTACGTCTGAAGGGCGAACATCCTCCTGCCGCTCTTCCAATTCACGAAGAATCAAACGATACGTCTCTTCGTTCATCATGTGCGCCTTAACTTTTGATTTGATCTACTAAACTTCGCAAGCCTTTGGTGACTGGATGATCGGGATAGCGCACGGAAAAAATTCCCGAACTGGCTAAGGTCATCATCTCGTCAGAGTGCGGCAAAACGGCGGCGACGGTTGCATCGTAGGTCTGTTCTACGCGCGTGCGCACATCGTCAAAATCAAAGGCGGTGGGGGTTTTATTGACCAGCATTAACATCTTCGGCACGTCCAACTTTTTAGCGACATCCACCGTGACGGCTGTGCCTTGATAATCCTGCGAATCTGGGCGCATGATGATCACTAAAGCGTTGGAAATGGCAATTGAAAGCAGTGTCTCTTCGTTCAAGCCCGGGTGCGTATCAATCAAAAGATAATCGAGTTTCAATTTTTCAATCACGTCGCGGAAGCCGTCGTTGAGCAAGCCCACGTCGTAACCTTCGCGTAAAATGCGGGCGATCTCTCCGGCTTTGATGCTGGAAGGGATGAGAAAAATCTGTCCGCGCACTTCAACGCCAATGTGACCGGTCACGTCTTGAGCGGCTTCTTCAATGGTGCATTTACCCCACAAATAATCATTGAGCGAATGCTCCATATCGGTTTCGTCGAGGTTGAAAAGCACGTGGATGCCCGGAGAAGCAATATCGGTATCTACCACAGCGACGCGCGCGCCGTCTGAAGCCAATAATGCGGCAATGTTTGCAGTTGTGTTCGATTTACCTGTGCCGCCCCGGAAAGAGTGAACTGAAATTATTTGAGACATCATCGCTCTCCAAGTTTATTTTCGGACCACGAAACCCCTGTCCGTGAGCCTCATTATAGCTTAAGAATATCGCCGACGGAGGATTTAATTCGCGGCGCGTACAAATCAATTCATCGCGGCTGACGATTTTTTTTAGGAAGCCGCGCGCCCATAAGGTAACCGCATTGAAAATCTTAAAGCCAAAAATGTGGCTTTTTGTTTCAGAATCAGCTAATCTCCATGAATTCACGCTAATCTTTCTGAATAGTTCGCGTAGATCGGCACAGATTAGTTGATAGAAAATAAAAATGCGTTTCCCCCCCTCCCTTTACACATCTAGACAATCATCCTAAAATAAGAGGAAGATGAGGAGCGAGCCGATGCCAAACCAAACCAAACCAAACCAAACCAAACCTAAAACCCTATTCAAGAACTTACGTTTCTATCTCGTTGTGATCTTCGTTTTGGCAATCTACTTTCTACCGCTGGGGAAAAAGCCAGAGTTCATCGCGCATAACGGGCAGATCATCGAAATCCCGCATAATTCAGTCATCTTACAATCCGTTTATCCCGAAAGCATCTACGCCACCTGCGGCGAAGGCGGCACCGGCACCAACTGCCATACAGGCTGTTGTAGCGCTGGGGCATGTGTGGTTTGCACGCCCCAACCCCCAGACAAACCGCCCGTCATCCACGCCACACTCAACTGCACCGACCCAGGCACGAACGGCTGGTGCAAAGGCGCCTTGCGCATCGAACTCAACGCATCAGACCCGCAAGGTTATAGCCTAATCATTTCGGGAGAATTGAACGGCGAGAACTTCGCCTGCCCAGTGGGCGCCAAAACCTGCGCCATCCCCGTGACGAACGAAGGTATCGGGGCAATCAGCTATCGCGTCGACTCTTCCAGTGGGCTGGCGGATGGCGGCACAAGCGCCTACAAATTAGATCAAAGTACCCCGCAAATGAACGGCACAATCAGCGGCGCGCTGGGACAAGCCAATTGGTATATATCCGAAAGCGCTCTCAGCGTGAGCGCCGCAGACAGCGTTTCAGGCATGGCGGAAATTACCGTCAGCGTCAACGGCGTGGCGCAAGCCTACAGCGCGCCAATCGTCTTCAGCGACGGCGTATATGCTCTGCAAATCAGCGCGACGGATAACGCCGGCAACATCAGTCAAACCACCCAAACCCTGCAAGTAGATACGCTCAACCCAAGCGTGAACCTCGCGCAAAACGGCACGCCAGGCAACGGCAATTGGTACACCTCGGGCGTCACGCTCGCGCCTACTGCCAGTGACGCAGGTTCGGGCGTTGCCAGCTTTGAAATCTCAATCGATAATGGAGCATGGTCTACCGTCAATGCTCCATCCTCCATCCCAAACGGCAGGCACAGCTACCAACTGCGCGCCACAGATATAGCGGGCAACCAAACGGAAACGCCCGCGCAAACCGTGCAAGTGGATACCGTTGCGCCTGACATTGACATGCCCGCCGAATTAGATTTAGGCGAGACGTTATATTATTCCCTGCAAGATGACGGGAGCGGATTGGCAATTTATAGAGCCGTGATCGAAGACGATGACGAGCGCTACCAAAAGCTCGTCTGGGTGGATGGCTTGAGCGGCAATAAATTTGCCGATCAAATTTTGTGGGACGGCAAATTCAAAGACGGCACACAAGCAAGCACAGGCGCTTACATGATCACCCTGAAGATTTCCGATGTAGCAGGCAACGAGCGGATGCAAACGACGCTGGTGCATGTTCAGCCGTTGAGTTTCTTGCAAACCATCCCGACCTTCACTGTGCCAGCCAGTAATCCGGTTGCAGATGATGCCAATCCATCTGAAAGTCTCGCGCCTGCCAACCCGCAAACGCCCGTCACATTCGGCGGCGAGGCGAATGCCGTTTTATTTGACGAAAACCTGACCGTGAACAGCTTTGGCGCGGAAAGTACAACAACCCCAAGCACAAACATCCCGATAGATCCAAATATCCTCTGGGGAGCGGGCGCTATGACCTTGCTCGGAGCCACGCTTGCGGCTTGGGAAGCAGAGCGCAAACGCAAAGCGGCGGCGGAGCAAAAGCTGGAGAATCAACGGCGCGCGCGCGCCAGATACGAAGCGGCAGAGCAGGCGAAGAAACTCAAAGCCGCGCAGGATAACCGCAATGACTACATGGAAAACAAGATGAATAATATTGACGCGGCGGATAACCTCCAGTGGGAGGCAGGGACTGGGCTCGGAGGTGGAAAACCGCTCTACTCGCCAATTGGAGATAATGGGAATCCCCCGTCAGTTAGTGGTGGAGATGAGCAAATTGGGTATGAAATACGACCTGACGGTTTGATTGTCATTCATTACTATGGAGAAATCAAAGTCGTCAATTTAAATAGCGATATTGACTCACAAACTCAAGAATGGCTGGATACTTTTTATTCCGCTTCAGATGATAGGGTAGAAGCGATCAAAGATCGTAATAATGCCCAAACCAGTTTTTTTCAAAGCATGATAGAAGTGTGGCTTGGCGGAGCTACTAGCTACATGAGTATTGTGACTGCTCCGTCAGGCTGGACAATCCCCATTGTCGCAATTGGAGTTGGTGTTGCGATACATGGGGGAGTTGGCGTGTATCAAGCTGGTATGCAATGGGGCGAAGCTACGCAAGCTATTGCGACCGCAAATACGAACAGCGAGACAGCATGGAATCAAATTGAGAACCATCCATGAGCTAGAAATGAATACAAAATCTATATACATTTTATATTACGGACTGCTAATTGGCTTTTTTGCTGAATTCCTGTTTCCGTTATTTATTAGCCTATCAAGGGGGATTGCATTAAATGGGCTGAACTGGAGTCACTATGCATTAACCGCTATAGTTTTTTTAGCAATTAAATTCTTAATAAGCCAAACTAGAGATACGGTCAAATTGAAAAAAATTGAAGAGGCGTTACTAGCCTTAAATATTATTTTTGCATTAGCCATATTGATAGCATCATTCATACTTATCCGTAAATTAGACTCTGAACCTTACCTTGTCATCTTTATCGCATTTGGATCGCCTAGTATTTTCGCGCTTATTCTCTGGAAATTACGAACAAGATGAATCGCATTGACGCGGCGGATGAAGCGGAATACAACCGCGTCCAGTC
>JADLCG010000349.1 GCA_020847355.1 Anaerolineales bacterium
ACATTGCCTTCAAATTGGGATGAAGTATAAGTAGAAGATGCGTAAATCCCCTACCGCTGAAACATTATTACAGCTTACTTTACAACGCGCGCAAGAATTACGCGCCAAGCGGATTCTCTCCGTCCAAATTGCGCTCGGCGAAATGGCTGATTTAACCGAACAAGCGTTACGCCTACAATGGACGGCGCTCGCCAAAGCGACTCTCGCCTCAGGCGCCGAGCTACGCATTCGCCGAATCGCCGCCGAGCTACAATGTATGACTTGCTTTGAAAAATATCATCCGTCAAAAGGCGCATTGTTCTGCCCAAAGTGCGGCGGGGTTGGCGCAAAAGTGATCGCCGGGGAAGAATGCGCGCTGGAAGCGCTTGAAGTGAAATGAAAATGAGTTTGGTACAATCGCCCCCATGTCTTCGCAAAAGTTCCTTCGTTCGTTAATCGTTTGTATTTTTCTTTCGGCTTGCGCGCCAGCCACGAGCGCTCCGATTATCTTTCCAACTTACGATCCATTTGTAAAAAATACGCCAACGCCCAACCCCACATTCCCAACCGTCACGCTGACCAGCACGCCCGTTCCGCCCACTTCCACCCGCGAGCCAACTCCCACGCGCGTGCCAGTCACTGTCTCGCCGGTTTTCACGCCGATCAATATCGCCACAGTCTTCAGCCCCACGCCGGATACTTCGCGCGTTTTGCCTACGCCGCGCCAAGATTCTGTTCAATATACAGTCCAAAGCGGAGATACATTAGGCGGCATCGCCCTCAGCTATGGCATTAGCTTACAAACTTTGATGCAAGCGAATAACATCAGCGACGCTAATCAACTGGAAGTCGGGCAATTATTAAATATACCGGCTCCCAACCCCGTCGGCGCCGCGCCGGCGTTCAAAATTATTCCCGATTCCGAACTGGTGTACGGACCTTCTACAATTTACTTTGATTTAGACGGCTTCATTCAAAGTCAACACGGCTATTTAGCAAGTTACGAACAAGAAGTCAACGGTATCATGTTTTCAGGCTACGATATTGTCCAAGCCGTATCTCTGAATTATTCAATCAATCCCCGCCTGCTTTTGGCATTGCTGGAATATCAAAGCGGCTGGGTGACAAACCCCGAGCCGTTTAATACTTCATATCCAATGGGCTTGTTAGACGAAAATCATTACGGCTTATATCGTCAACTCACTTGGGCGGCAAATTCATTGAATCGCGGTTACTATTTATGGCGCGCCAACGCAATTTCTACGGTTGTATTAAATGACGGAACAGTCGCTCCGCTTGACCCAACGATCAACGCCGGCACTGCGGCGATTCAATATTTCTTTTCGGATCTGGACGACCGCCCCACTTGGGAATTTGATTCCGGTCCAACCGGCTTATTGCTCACCTATTATGTCTTCTTCAACAATCCTTTTGATTACGCCATCGAGCCGCTCGTGCCAGATTCAGTGCAACAACCCGCCATGTCCTTCCCGTTTGAAAAAGGACAAACTTGGTATTTCACCGGCGGTCCACACGGCGGCTGGGATGCCGGATCCGCTTGGGCGGCTTTAGATTTTGCTCCCGTCGGCGATAACGGAACTTGCTTGCCGAGCGCCGCTTGGGTCACAGCTATGGCAAACGGATTGATCCTCCGCGCCAATAACGGCGCAGTCATTCAAGACCTCGATAACGACGGCTACGAACAAACCGGCTGGACGATTCTCTACATGCACGTCGGCGCGGCGGAGCGCGTCCAACCCGGCGAATATTTGTTTGCCGAAGAACGAGTCGGGCATCCCTCCTGTGAAGGCGGCATCGCCAACGCCACGCATGTTCACATCGCCAGAAAATATAACGGCGAATGGATCGCCGCAGACGGCAAACTGCCCTTCATATTAGACGGTTGGGTTTCCAGCGGCGATATTTACGAGTATGACGGCTACCTCACCAAAAATGGAGCAACCATCGAAGCCTACGACGGCGGTTCTTCCATCAACACCATTATCCGTTAACTCATATCATTCTTATCATCACGGATATAATTCAAAAAATCTATGCGCCGTTATCTCGCTACCACCGCCATAATCTTAATCTTCTTATTGACCGCTTGCGGCTCGCCTTCCGCTTCCATCTGGGGCGTGGCAGAAACGCCCACCCCGGCGCTTCTAGACGTAAACCAGCCGCCGCCTTTCGACCCGTTTGTGATTTCAGACAACCCAAGCAGTTTCCCCACCTCAACCATTGCTCCGGCAATTTCCACGCAACAAGCTTATACGCCCACCGCCACGCCGGTCAACATGCCGCCGCAAATCAACCCAACTTTCACGCCCGATCTCAACGCCGCGCCATTCTTGTATTATTCACAAAGCGGAGATATGCTTTCCGCTATCGCCAAACGCTTCAACGTAGAAGAAACTGAGATCGTTTCAGAAGCCAACCTAACCAAAACCACGCTGATTGATCCGGGCACGTTGCTGATCATCCCCAATAAGATTAATGAACCGACCACGCCCAACGTTCAAATCATGCCGGATGCAGAAATTATTTTTTCAAACACCGCCACTGATTTTGACGTATCCGCTTATATCAAGGCGCAAGGCGGCTATTTAGCCAGCTTCCGCGATTACATCGGCTCAACCGG
>JADLCG010000350.1 GCA_020847355.1 Anaerolineales bacterium
CATCTGCCGCCGCTTCGACGAGATTTGCCGTCCCTTGCACATCCGCAACGGAGAGATTGCCGCGACTCCCTTGATTTTCCGCGCTGGCTAAATGAATGATCGTATCCACATCGCGGAGCGCGGCGCGCAACCCGCGCACATCCGCCAGCGAAACCACCGCCACTTCCACAGAAACGCCTTTGGGTAAGCGCGGCGTGCGCGCCGAAGGGCGAATTAAAGCGCGGAGCGGATATCCAATTGCGGAGAGTTGACGAACTAATGCGCGCCCAATAAACCCAGTCGCGCCGGTGAGTAGAATCATACGTAAATTATAGCAGAGCGAATTTTTTGGATTCGTTCAAATAAGCTGACAAATTTGTAACCTAGCGAGCCATTTTCACTAATGGCTCGCGAGTCCTTCTTGCTGGTCAACTCTTCAAGAATTTGATTACCTGCTCGTGAATTTCTTTCGATTGCAACGCGCCGCGGTGACCCAGCCCGTCTGTTTCAACATAGCGGACATTTTTCCACGCTTTGGCGATGGCGCGGCTGTCCTCCACAGGCGTGACGTTATCCGACTTGTCATGGAACATCAGCGCGGGAATTTGAATCTGTTCGGCTAATTTTGCATTCGTAATTGATTCAAGTAAATCTCTACTATGATTTTCAAAGAGCATGTCTTCCAAACCGCGCATCGTTTCATCGGGTAATTGGGCAAGCGCTTGAAAACGCGGAAGCGAATCCAAAAGCCGATTGAACGCGCCGAAGTACGCCAACTTGGAAGGAGGCGGGATCATTTGATTGACCAACGCATATGATGTGATCAATGTCCCCAGCGAATGGGCAATGATGAAATCGAATTTTCCAAAATGATTTGACAGCACAGCCAGCGTTGGCGCAATTTCTAAAATGTTGGTTTGCTTCCCATCCGATTCGCCATGCGCGGGTTGATCATAAGCTATGACAAAATAACCGGCATTTAATAACGGCTTCACAAAACCAGTCATCTGAGCGCGAGCGCCGCCCCAGCCGTGCATCAATAAAACTTTTGGATTGGATTCATCTCCCCAAGCGGTGACTGTCAACTCAAGCGCTTCATGCTTAAGCCTGAAATTATTCCCACTCTTCAAAATTTCCGCATCAGACGGTTTGACTTCATATTTATTCGGCGTGAAAAAAACTTTATACGCCTTCTTGACCATCACTTGTAATTCATTGCTAGGGGTTACGATAGACATTTATATTTTCTCCTTCGATAACATAAACTTACCATCTAGTAAGTTTTGACGACAAAAAAATTAGACCAGCACATCCTGTTTGTTTTGTTCCACCACCTCGCGAAATTTCTTCGTCCCAAGCGCGCGCGCCATTTGTAAAGCGCCTTGCACGCTGGAATAGATCACCGCGGCTTTGCTGGCAGACGTGCCTTTGAATTGAAAAGCGCCCGCTTCTCTGCCGTCTTCAAGCAGCGCTTCCAACCAAACGAGCGTTTCTTTATTCAAACTTTCGACTTCCTTGCGCAAGCCTTCAGGGATCGAATTGAATTCAACTTCTAAAGCGCCCACCAAACAAACCTTCCCATTATTCACGCGAAAATCGGAGTAAATATTAAAGAACCAATCCAACTTTTCTGGATACGATAAATCTTTTATTCTTGAGTTATTAACCCACAATTTGAAACGCTCGCGATAGCGCCTAATGACTGCGATGCCTAGCTCTTCTTTGCTGGGAAAGTGATAATGAATAGCGGCATTCTTAACCCCAAGTTGACCGGCGATATCGGCATAGCTAAATCCGTTGAAGCCCCTGTCTTGCAGTAGCTCTTCAGCCAGATTCATAATCGTCTTTTTGGAGTTTTCAATCTTGACCATTTCCGCATTTTACTTACTAAGTAGTAAGTTTGTCAAGGAGATAAAAATGACATGCCATGTCTGCTCCCTGCTCAAGCCGCCTTGAGCGCTGGTTTGTAAAATTTATTTCGACCGATTACTTAGTTACCGCCCGCCGCTTCATCTGGCGCGGCGCATCCGCTTAGCCCGCTCGAAACTGCGTCTCATACAATTGAGCATATAACCCATTCAATGCAATCAACTCATCGTGCGTTCCCTTTTCGACGATCTTCCCTCGATCCATCACCAAAATCAAATCAGCCGCGAGAATTGTGGAAAGGCGATGCGCGATGACGATAGACGTTCTGCCCGCCATCACATGTTTCAGCGCTTCTTGAATTAAGGATTCAGATTCGGAATCAAGATGGCTGGTGGCTTCATCTAAAACCAAAATACGCGGATCTTTGAGAATCACGCGCGCCAAGGCGATGCGTTGTTTTTCGCCGCCGCTTAGACGATAGCCGCGCTCGCCGACAATTGTGTCATAACCGTCGGGCAAATCCATGATGAAGTTATGGATGTTGGCGGCTTTTGCGGCAGTTTCAATTTCGGCTTGCGTTGCGTCTATTTTGGCGTAGGTCAAGTTAGTGCGAATCGTATCGTGAAATAAATACGTCTCTTGCGTCACCATGCCAAGCGCCGTAGAAAGCGAATCGAGCGTGACGTCTTTCAGGTTGTAGCCGTCAATGCGGATGACTCCGCTGGTGGGATCATACAAACGCGGGATGAGATACGTCGTTGTGGTTTTGCCCGCGCCGGAAGGACCGACCAAAGCGATCAAGTGCCCGGGCTGGGCGACGAAAGAGAGCGCTTCTAAAGCGACATCCCGCGCTTGGGAGGTTGAATCAGCCGTCCCTGAGTCTGTGGCGCTTCTATCTTGCTGACGGTTGGTGCGGCTTCCTGAATCATTTGTTCCGCTGAAAACCGCCGTAACATTTTCCATCTTGCCATAGCGTTTGACGTTTTTCAATAAAATAGACGAATCGACATGATAATCAAAGGACACATTTTCAAATTCCAGCTTACCTTGCACGTTTTGTAAAATATGCGCCTCTTCTTTTTCAATAATATCTTGGGGTAGATCAATCACTTCAAAGACGCGTTCAAATGAAACCAAACTGGTTGAAAATTCCACGGGCGCGCCCGCCAAAGCTTGGAGCGCGCCGTATAAATTTCCGAGGTAAGAGCCGAAGGCGACAATTGTGCCGACGGTGAACGAACCTTGAATAACGTACCAACCGCCCAACCCATAGACGAGCGCAGTTCCAACGGCGGTGATCAGACCGAAGATGACAAAAAATGACGAGCTCAAGACGGCGCGGCGAATGCCAATATCGCGTACATTGGCGGCGCGCTGACGAAAACGCTCTTCCTCTTGCGCGGTGCGCCCAAATAACTTGACCAATAATGCCCCGCCGATATTTAAGGTTTCGTTCATGTGCGCGTTCATCTGCGCGTTCAAGTCCATGCCTTCGCGCGCAATATCGCGGAGTATATTTCCGAGGCGTTCGGCGGCGAGGATGAATAACGGCAGAATCAAAACGCTGATCAAAGTTAAGCGCCATTCCAGCGCGAACATGACGATGAATAAGGCGCCGGCTTCGATTAAATTTGTGACGATGTTGACGATGGTGTTGCTGATGGCGTTTTGCGCGCCAACCACGTCATTGTTCAGCCGACTCATCAATTCGCCGGATTTGGTGTTGGTGAAAAACCTGAGCGACATGCGTTGCAAGCGCGCGAAGAGCGTCGAACGCAGATCGTAGATCACGCC
>JADLCG010000351.1 GCA_020847355.1 Anaerolineales bacterium
CGTGTTGATCCATGTTTTGCCCGAAGCGTAAACTGGCGATGGCGATGCTGAGTAAAACCAAAGGGAACAGCGAAAAGAGCGCGAAATAGGCAATAGCCGAGGCTTTGATCGAAGTCTCCGGCTTGAAGGTTTGTTGCACGGCGCTCCAGAGAATTCGTCCCCAACCGCTGGAAAAACTTTCGATAATTTGGAGCGCGCCGGCGCGGAACTTGTGAAAAAGCTTGATCATAGAGAAGTTTATTTTAATTCAAAACCGCTTTCTGTTTTTTTCTCTTCATGCGCGTTACGAGTATTGCCGGCGAAGATCAAGCGCGAGGGATATGCTGTTAGTCTGGTAATTTACAAAATAGAACAGATGAACTAGAATTGAAAAATGCAACCAATCAATATTTCACAACAAACTGCACGGCGCTTTGTGTTGGGCAAGCAAGGGCTGTGGCCCGGACGGAGATGGAAGGGCAAAACCGGCACAGCCGAAGCGATTCGCGCTTGCGAAGCCGTTCAACTTGATCCGCCGACGATGATTGCGCGCAGTCATGATATTGTTTTGCATAGCCGCGTGATTAATTACCAGCCGGAGTATTTATATCAAGCGGCTTATGCAGACCGCGAATTTTTTGATTATGGCGGCTGGCTGGCGATGTATCCGATGGCGGATTTGCCGTATTGGCGTTTTCATCAGGAAAGACGCTTGCAAGCTGAGTATGTGAAATATTTTGTGCCGAAACATCAGGAAGTTTTGGAACAAGTTCGCGCCGAGTTAAGAAAAAATGGTCCTATGGGGAATCGTGATTTTGACGGACAGCGCTTGAAACTGCACAGTTATCGCGGACGAAAAGAAACGGCGGTGGCGCTGTTTGATATGTGGTTATGCGGCGAGTTGATGATTCATCACCGCGATAGGTTTGAACGGGTTTATGATTTTCGGGAAAATATTGCGCCACAGAAATATGATTATGTCGCCACGGAAGAAGAAACGATTGATTTTTTTGCGCGTAAGGCGGTCGCTTTTGTGGGCTTGAAACGCGAAGGCACGATGAAAGCCGAATGGCAATATTCAATTCAGCGAGATTTTTCAAAAGCGGAAGTTGAGAAGCGGCTGGGGGCGTGGAAAGAGTCGGGGAGGTTTGAGCAGGTTCAAATTGAGGGCGGGCGCGATGTATATCTTGTTTTATCAGAAGATGTTGCGGCGTTGGAGTCGCTTGAAAAGGGAAAAATCCCCAAAGGTTGGAATCCAAAAGAAACAAACACATTGGAAGAAATGACTTTTCTTTCGCCGTTGGATATTGTGAGCGCTAGAAAGCGCGCTAAAAAATTATTTGATTTTGAATATATTTGGGAAGTGTACACGCCTGCGTCAAAACGCCGTTGGGGATATTACGTTTTGCCCGTTTTGTATGGCGATGATTTGGTGGCGCGCTTCGACGCGAAGTTTGATCGCGCGACAAATATATTTCATATCTTAAGCTTTTGGTTGGAAGAAGATACAACGCTGGATTCTGCTTTTGCGGATGCGTTTGCTAAGGGCTTGATTCGTTTTGCGAAGATGTTGAATGCGAAGAAGGTAGACGTGAGCGGAATCAAGCAGGCGAAGTTGAAAGCGCATTTGAAACAAACGATCAAACTTTAATATAGGAGCCTGTGAATTGGCAAATAAAAAATATTCAATTAATTGGGAAGATGATTTTCCATCATCTTATGAAGTGGATGGCATACGATATGAAAATTTGGAAGATGTGCCCGATGAATCGGATCGTCGTAAGTTAGAAGCGATGTCGAATTCGGCATTTATGGCGGATATACATACTGAAATTGAAGATCAAGAACAAAGCGCCTTCACCGCAGAGAAAATTATCTTATGGGTATTTTCTGGCGTGGCGATACTTATGTTGGGCATCGCCTTGTTTTCTTCTTTTGGAGTGATTAAGAAAATTTCTAAAGAAGAAAGTACTTTTGGTCGCGTAATAGATATGATCGTAAAAGTTCAATATACAACGATTGAAAATAGCGCAGAGCAAATTGCCGAAAAATATTATTACCCAGTGGTTGAGTTCAATTCTATAGATGGTCGTTATCATTCCGTTCAATTGATTGAGGGAAGCAATCCGGCTGCTTTTGAAATTGGCGATGAAGTGACTGTTTTATATGACCCTGAACATCCGCTGAATGCGCGGATCAAATCATTTGGAAGCTCTATGCTGATGTGGGTGTTGCCGGGAATTACAGGAATTCTTGGAGTTAGTTTCTTGATTGCAGTTTTGGCGGTCCAACGCTTTTTATTTTCAAAATAATTCAATCTTCAAATCAATCACATCGCCATCGCGCCAATTTCCCTCCACCCATTTGGCAACGGCTTGTAACGATTGTTGAAGAATGACTTTGTCTGAATTGACCATCGCGCAAGCGATGACGCTTTCGGTCCATTTATCTTGCAAGCCTATTTCGGCGACGGAGACATTGAACTCACGATGCAAGCGCGAGATGAGCGGTTTGATTTGTCCGCGTTTTTCTTTGAGGGAAGAACAGGCAGGGAGGTGGAGGTGAATGGTCAGCGTGGCGAGCATAGGATTTTAGGATTTATGATTATGAGGTTTTGTAATCGTATCGAGTATGTTGAATAGTTATTGAGTAGCTATAAAAACACGATATAGAATTGATCCAATGTATAACAGAATTGAAAGTAAGTGAAGTGTATAACCTATGTTTATCTTTTCTTTTCCAAGTCTTGATAATGCTCTGTTTTCCAGAAGACCTACAGCGTAGACTATTGCAAACATTCCAAGAATCAATAATTCAAGAGGGGATTGGATTTCTTTTTCGTTTAAAGCATTTTGGTGAAAAAAATATAGATAAAGGTAGGCTATTCCAAAGAGAATGAGAATTGTAGTGAAAACGGTTGAAATTCTCTTGTAGAGGTTGACTTTGTTTTCTAGATCCTCAATTTCAAAGCTAGAAAGCGCTGACTGGGTTTCTAATTTTTTGGTTTCTTTTTTTCTAGAGTAGTTCTCTCTGCGTTGTTGATTACCATGTTTTGGCGTGCTGTTATTAATTTCTGGCTCATTTTCTTCGTGAATATTGTACGCCTTGTAAATCTTCCTCATGTAATAGTTAGAATACCATGCCCCGTCAATGTTTTTATCCTTATACTCTTTATCTCCAGTTTCCTCCTCTTCTGATTTGTTTGATTGGCTGAAAATTGCTATCACTGGTATGGCAATAACTCCATAAACGATAGCCAATAGTATTACGGTAGTCGCATCTCCTGCCAAAAGAGCTACAATGATTATAAATAGGATAGGAGCAATGAACAAAAAGAATTTCTTAAAATCAAAAGCGTCATTTTTCATTTTGCATTCCTCGCCTTAATTTATGAATTTACGAATTACCAATTACCACGTACAATTTTCCCATGAACAATACCGAAACTCAATATAACCAATCTCTAGATTATCTCTATTCCTTCGTGGATTATAGCCTCAAACATTCATCCGAATTGGCGAAGGCGGATTTCAATTTAGATCGTATGTTTGCTTTGCTGGAAGCGCTTGGCAACCCGCAAAGTAAATATCCCATTATTCATGTGGCTGGCACGAAAGGCAAAGGCTCGGTCTCGGCTTTGAGCGCTTCGGCGTTGCAGGCGGCGGGCTATAAAACGGGTTTATATACCTCGCCGCATTTATTGGATTTTTGCGAACGGATTCAAATTGACGGCGCGCCGATTACCCATGCGCAGTTGAATGAACTCATTGAAGAGATCAAACCGCAGGTTGCGAAGATCGAAAAACTCACCACCTTTGAAATCACCACTGCTTTGGGTTTTATGGCATTTGCAAAATATGACGTGGATGCGGCGATCTTTGAAGTGGGCTTGGGCGGAAGGCTCGACGCTACGAATGTCGTTGTGCCGAAAGTTTCCGTAATCACTTCATTATCCTATGATCATACGGCGGTATTGGGAAATACGCTCACGTTAATTGCCGGCGAAAAGGCGGGTATCATAAAAAATAATATTCCGGTTGTCTCTTCTCCGCAAAAAGATGAAGCTCTGCAAGTTTTAGAACGCATTGCTAAAGAAAAGCATTGTGATTTCACTTTGGTTGGCAGAGATATAAAATCCGAATTTGTCGAATCTTCTTTGGCTGGACAAAAATTCAGCATTCAGCATTCAGCATTTATCATTCCCTTGCTTGGAAAATATCAAATCGAAAATGCGGTCGCCGCGTATATGGCGCTCAAAAAAAGCGGGATTGAAATTTCGGACGAGCAGATTCAAAAAGGATTTTCTCAGGTACAATGGCGCGCGCGCTTTGAAATTGCCCGCCGCTCTCCTCCGCTGATATTTGATTCCGCTCATAATCAGGATTCTTTCGAAAGGCTGAGTTCGACTCTCGAGGAATATTTTCCCGATAAAAAAGTTTATCTAATTTTTGGCGCTTCGGAAGATAAAAATATTTTGAGCATGTTTGCGGCCTTGAAATCAAAGTTGAAAAAAGTTATCGCCACGCGGGCAGACCATCCCCGCGCTTTGGAAGTGGAAAAAATTGTCAGTTTGGCAGAGCAGGCTGGAGCGGAGTCTGAGGCGGTTGTTCCGGTCAGGGCGGCGTTGGCGCGGGCGCTGGATTTATCGTCAAAAGATGGTAGCATTGTTTTATCTGCCGGCTCGATGTTTGTGACGGCAGAAGTAATGAGAGAATGGAAGTTAATGAATGAGTCAGCCACATTGGAATGAAGAAGA
>JADLCG010000352.1 GCA_020847355.1 Anaerolineales bacterium
CCGCTTCGACATCCTCCCGAGTTGCTTCTTGGACCTCGGCAATTATTTCGCCTGTGGCTGGGTTTTCGATCTGCATCATCTTCTTGCTTTTAGAGTCCACCCATTTGCCGTCTATCCAAAGTTTGTATTGCATGTAAGTCTCCTAGTTTTCTAGTTTGCTAGTTGGCTAGTTTGATAGTTTGCCGGTTAGATAGTCTTTTTGAATTATACAGTTGGGCTGGGGTTGTGGCAAATTGGGATTTCCGTTTCAGAAAAAGACCTCCGAGGTCTTAAAGACCTCGGAGGTCTGGGCGGCGAGGCTTATTTCTCCAACTCTTGAATATATTTGCGGACTTCATCAGGTAAGTTTCGGGTTTTGATATATTGCATGACTAATTCTTTATATTCTTTTGCGCCCGAGACTTCCGAAGTCTTAAAGACTTCGGAAGTCTGAATCGTAACGATAGGCGATTAAACTTCACCGAACGCGGATGAAGTCCGTCAATCGGACTCCTACGAAAACCTGTCAGTTTTTTTGCAATAGAGTTCTGCTATACTTGGCAGTGACGGGGAACGTCCCTGCGCAAAAAAAACTATGAATTCACAAGTCGTATCCAAAAAACGGGTTGCCGATCACGGCGAAGTATTCACCAGCCCGCGCGAAGTAAACGCTATGCTCGATCTGGTAAAACAAGAAACCGAGCGGATCGATTCGCGCTTCCTTGAGCCTGCTTGCGGAACTGGAAATTTCTTGATTGAGATTCTAAATCGCAAACTTCGGATCGTCGCCAAAAAATATCGCAAAAGCCAATTGGACTATGAACGCAATTTAATTTCGGCAATTTCTTCGATCTATGGCATTGACATATTAGAAGATAACGTCATGGAATGTCGCCAACGCCTCTTTGACCTAGCCAACGAAGCCTACACAACGCTGTTCAAGAAAAAAGCCAAAAACGAAGTTCGCCGCGCCGTTCAATTCATCCTTGAAAAAAATATCATTTGGGGAGACGCTTTGGACTTAAGAACGGTCAGCCAGCCGATTCAACAAATTATTTTTTCCGAGTGGTCTTTCCCGTTCAATAACAGCCTGCTCAAACGCCGAGATTTTGTATTTGCCGAGTTATTGCCTGACGGAGCGAAAAAGAATAATCAACTGGACTTGTTCGCAAAGAACGAACACGTTTCAGATTTAGGCGAGAAGGTGTTTCTGCCCACCGAAACGCATAGTTATCCGTTGGTTCATTTTTTGAAGATAGGAGAAGAATAAAATGGCAAAACAAGTGATAAAAAGCCTCTTTTATATTACCCATATCAACAATCTGCCATCCATGTTTCAGCATGGAATCCTTTCCCATCATCAGGTACAAGCGCAGGGCGTTCCGTTTACGCCCGTGTATAACGCTGAGATCGTTGCCAGCCGTAAAGAACGCCTAACTCCCGATAAAAAAAGCCTGTGGGACTATGCCAACGTATACTTTCAGCCGCGCAACCCCATGCTCTATAAAGTTTTGAGCGAGACGAGCAAAAACGATGTAGTGATTTTGGGAATCAAGCCGCAAATACTGGAGACAAAAGGCGCATTCATTTCGTTGGGCAACGCCGCCCATTCGCTCTCTTCATTAGTGGATATAAAGACAGGCTTGAAGAATATCAACGGTGAATATTGGCATGTAATCAACAGCGATTGGTGGAAGACCGAAGACGGTACGAAGCGCAAAATCATGGCGGAATGCCTTGTTCCAAATGGAATTTCGCCATCGGATATTCATTCTGTATATGTCGCCAGCGCGGCAATTATGGAGCGGATTCGCCCCGTATTGAGTGGGCTTCCTTTTCCCGTTGAAGCGGTTGTCGAGCCGCACATGTTCTTCCAGCCACACCGCCACGGCGCGATCACGAATACATTATCGTGGGTGGACGGCGATATGTTCTTCTCGCACATGCAGACCTTGACCGTCAGCGTGAACACAGTAGGCGTAATGGGCAAGGGATTAGCGTCACGCGCAAAATACCAATTCCCCGATATGTACGTGGTGTATCAGGATGTGTGCAAGAACAAGTCTCTGAGCATGGGTAAACCCTATTTATATAAACGCGAAGGTTCGCTTGATGAAGACCTAGCGGACGAGCCATTCTCCTTGCCTAATTTGAACGCCAACAAGTGGTTTCTGTTATTCCCTACTAAAACTCATTGGAAAGAAGGCTCAGACGCTAAAGGGATTGAAGCAGGACTGGAATGGCTTTTGGCGAATTACCAAACCGAAGGCATTCAATCTATAGCTGTGCCAGCGCTTGGTTGCGGTTTGGGCGGGCTGGATTGGAAAGACATGGGACCGCTGATGTGCAGGTATCTGGCGAAAATGAACGTGCAAGCTTCCATCTACCTGCCACAGGAAGGGAATATTCCGCCTGAGTATTTGACCAGAGGTTTTTTGCTGAAATAACAGTAGGAGGATATTGAATGATTGAAAATTACAACCCCGACGTGCTGACCTGCCTCGCCAACCTGAGCAATGACGAGGTCTTCACGCCGCCGAGCATCGTCAACCAAATGCTGGATCTACTGCCGCCCGAAATTTGGCGCGACAAGAACGCCACCTTCCTTGACCCCGCCACCAAGACGGGCGTGTTTTTGCGCGAGATCGCCAAACGATTAATGGTTGGTTTGGAAACGGAAATCCCCGACCAGCAGAAGCGCATCAACCACATCTTCACCAAGCAGTTATATGCCATCGCCATCACCGATATGACCGCCCTGCTGGCGCGCCGAAGCGTGTATTGCTCGAAGAAAGCCAACGGCGAATATTCGGTCTGCGAAGGCTTTGAATCGCCCGAAGGCAACATTTTATTCAAACGGGTGATTCACGAATGGGAAGGCGAACGCTGTAAATATTGCGGCGCGAGTTTGCACGAATATGACCGTGACGAAGCGCTGGAAAGCCACGCCTACCAGTTCATTCACACGGACAAGCCAGAGGAGATTTTCAAAATGAAATTCGATGTCATTATCGGCAACCCGCCGTATCAGTTGAGCGATGCAGGGCATGGGGTGAGTGCAATACCATTATTCCATCAATTCGTTCGGCAGGCAAAGAAATTAAATCCAACATATTTATCAATGATCATTCCTGCAAGGTGGTACGCAGGCGGCAAAGGATTAGATGAGTTTAGAAATGAGATGCTTAATGAAAAGAGGCTGAGAACTTTAGTAGACTTTGAATCTAGCAAAGATTGTTTTGAAGGAGTAAATATCGCTGGAGGAATTTGTTATTTTCTCTGGGACAAAAACTATAGTGGTGACTGTGAAGTAATAAACATGTATCAATCAAAGGAAAATCGCCTAACAAGACCTTTAAATCAATTTCAAGTTTTCATTAGAGCAAATAATGCAATTTCTATTGTCAATAAAGTTCTCAAAAAGGCAATAGACACATGGGACAATCATAATTATCCTAGAAATCCCTTTGGGTTTTCCACAAAAGAGCGGGGGAAAAAGCAACCCTTCGATGGGTGTGTCAGTTTGTTAAGTAGTCAAGGCTTTGGCTATATACATCGAGGCGATGTTGTCAAAAATACAAATTTGATCAATAAATATAAAGTTTTAATTGGCAGACTTGTACCAAGCAACGGAGAGTTGGATGTTAATCCTGCTGATGGATATCGCGTAATAACCAATACGAAAATTTTGAAACCAGGTGAAATACATACAGAATCATATTTAATGGTTGGGGCATTTAATACGCTAAAAGAGGCAAATAACTTTGATGGCTTTATTAAACTCAAATTTCCTCGTTTTTTACTAAGACAAGCGATTTCTTCTGTTAATGTAACAAAAGATTGTTTTAGGTTTGTCCCATTTGAAGATTTTGGAGAAAATTGGAATGATGAAAAACTTTACAAGAAATATAGTTTGAACAAAGATGAAGTCGCCTTTGTAGAATCTACGATTCGCCCAATGGGAGCGGGAGAGTCGGAAGATGAGTAACGACAACTTTGGCAGGCAGGCTTGCAAGCAGACTTCCGAAGTCTCGAAGACTTCGGAAGTCTTAGGAGTTCAACATGGCTAACGCCTTCTTCCCCCCGCGCCCTGAGGCGACTCCCACAATTTACGCCTATGAAGATACCAATCCGCAGTACAAGGGTCTGCTCAAAGTCGGCTACACCACAAAAAACGCAAAGGAACGGGTGGCGGCGCAATATCCCACGTTAAGACCTGGGTCAGCGCCCTATCACATTGTCTTTGAAGAATCCGCCATGCGCCACGATGGCACGGTCATTACAGATCACGAAATTCATCGTTATTTGCGTAGTAAAGGAATCAAGAACCCAAACGGCGAGTGGTTTGCTTGCTCAGTCAAAGAAGTGCAAGCGGCGTATATTGCGGTCAAAACGGGCGAGGTCAACGAAGAGAATCGCACGCTCACGTTTAGTCTCAGACCCGAACAAG
>JADLCG010000353.1 GCA_020847355.1 Anaerolineales bacterium
TCCGCCCAATGACGGATGGCGGCGATTGGCTCGCAGAGCGTTTGCCCGAGCGCAGTTAATTCATATTCCACACGCGGGGGAATTTGCGCGTAAACGGTGCGCGTCACCAGCCCGTCGCGTTCCAAGCCGCGCAGGGTTTGCGTCAACATCTTTTGTGAAATCCCTTCAATTTCGCGTTTCAATTCGGAAAAACGCCGCGGACGATTCTCCAGCAAGCCGATAATGAGCGTCGTCCATTTATCGGCAATGCGATCTAACGCCAAGCGAGTAGGGCAGGCTTCTTTATATACATTTCCGTCCATAATTCTAGTTTCCATTTGGTAAGTATATCACTTCAAAGTGCCTACTTGCGTTATGAATGCCAGTCTATTATAGTGACCAAATCATAATTCAAAGGAGACTTAGCAACATGAAAATCGCCATATTTGGCGCGACCGGAAATATAGGCAAGGTCATCGCACAGGAAGCTTTATCCCGCGGGCATTCCGTCACTGGATTGGTGCGCCGCCCCGAACGCGGGGAAGCAGATAAGCTCAACCTAAGCTTTCGCCAAGCTGACGTTTTGAACGCAGACCATGTAGCCGTTGCCGTAGCGGGGCATGATGTAGTGGTTAGCGCTTATGCCCCAGATTTTTCCGCGCCGGAGACATTGATCGTCGCCGCCAATGCCTTGCTGAAAGGCTTGCAAACTGCCAAAGTCAAACGCCTCTTAATTGTTGGCGGGGCGGGGAGTTTGGAAGTACAGCCCGGTTTGCAATTGCTGGATACGCCGCAATTTCCGCCGGATTGGAGACCGCTCGCCAGCGCGCATGGCGAAGCGTTGAAAGTATATCGTCAAAACACTGCGCTCGATTGGACTTACTTCAGCCCAGCGGCTATGATCGCTTCGGGCGAACGGACTGGAGCATTTCGTCTCGGCGACGACAATCGCTTATTAACAGACGCGCAAGGCAATAGCTCGATTTCAATCGAAGATTTTTCCATTGCCTTGGTCAACGAAATTGAAACGCCGCGCTATATCCACAAGCGCGTGACTGTGGCTTATTAACTGACGTTATGCGGTACCGCGAGATGAAAACATAAATGCGGCGGTATGAATAAAGCGCATAAGGCAGTTATTAATTTCTTTTTTACTACGCTGATCCAATAACCCAAACTACCAACGGAGGATGCTTGTGAACGCAAAAAAATATGTTTTCTCAATGGCTGGTCAACGCCCCTCGTTTGAAGAAGATGGCGTGACGGATATACAACTTGTCGTTACTAAAGCGCAAAGCGAAGGGCGTTATAGCATCATGGTCTCGCGCTGGCTATCTACATTTGAAGTGCCGCCGCATTTTCACAGAGAGCATTCGGAAACTTTTTACGTGCTGGACGGTCAAGTGGAGTGGACGGTCGAAGGCGAGACTCACATCCTCAAGGCGGGAGACGCGCTTTATGTCCCGCCGAACACAGTGCATAGCGTGCGCGTGATTGGCGGCGTGGACAGCCATAATATGTTGATCTACGAACCGGGCGGCTATGAAGATCAAGTGGATTTCAAGATGAACTACACCGCCGAAGAATTGGCAACCCCGGAAGTCCGCGAGCGCATCCGCAAGATGAGCGATTTCAACGTCGCGTAATATCCGATAATCGAAAATCGGCAGTCGGTTTAAACTGACTGCCGATTTTTATTTTTTTAGCGTAAACTATCCGTGAAAGGAAAAGCATAGTGAACAAAAAACAAATCTCGACGATTGCGCTCGCCCTGGGCTTGATCTTTCTGGTGATTGGGCTCAGCACAGATAATACGATTTATTCCTGGATTTCAATCGGCTTTATCCTCGCCTCGCTCATTCTAGGCGGACGTTGGATGCGCCCGCCGCGCAGAAAATAACATATCGATGAATAACACAAGGTGACAGTCATCTTTAAGATGACTGTCACCTGACAACTTGACCGATCCGAGCGGACACATGGTCTCAGATGGGCTGATAGGCGAAGGTGGCGGGTGTGATCGTCAATGCTGGGGCGAGAAGAATGAGCCGGAAGACGCAAATGCAACTACAACGCCCAATGATAATAGTAATAATGGTGAAATAACGTTGGCTGATCATGATTATGATATTTATGATATACAAACTGCTTACCTAAATACCAATTGGCGCTATGCTGAATTGGAGGGTAAGTCTAGAGTGGAATACCTTTATGTTCTTTTTAACTTAAACGAGTTTTTTTTGAGTGAGAGCAACTCCTATGCTACAACTTGGGGGCAATTTTGGCGTTCTGGACCGGATGTTTCAAGTACAGCTAGTTACTATCGTGTTGCAGAAGGAATAAAGACAACAGATCTGCATGGTATTATCTTAAATAGAGTGACTATATATAATGGAATTTCTGAAACTATGAATGTAGCTGTGGAAATAAACCTCTATTATAGTTCTGTTGCAGTCAATTCATATAGAGGATCCCTAACAATTCCTGCTCATTCAAATAAAAATATTTTTGAAACACCTGTTTTTATTCCAGATACTTATGAATCGCCTACCTCTACTCAATTTAATGTCACAAAAATTTCTATAAACTTGTTCCCTATAAGCAATAGCTATCATGGTGAATTGGAACATATACTTGTTCCTTGAGGAAAAAATGAAGAAAAACCTAAAACTATTTTTGTGGATTGGCTTGTTTTTGTTCTTGGCTTGGAGTTGTTCAAAGAAACCCAAAGAAACATTTCCTTCAATTCCAGAGATTGAAACATCTGCAAGCCATGTAAATCAAGATATTGATTTAATTTTATATCGTTCGCAAAACACTCTTAAAATAAATGACAGGATCGTGGTTAGTTTACACTTAAAAACTGACATTCAAGTACGATCAGACTTTGATATGAAAATGTATATTTTAGACAAAAAAAACGATTCATGGACTGAAGTTATGGACAACATAGATACTTCTATTCCTCTGCCATTAAAGCAAGAAATATTTATTCTTGATAAGAATAACCCTGTTTCGGTAATTGTTGTCCATCCTGCTCTAAAGGAGAAGGATTCTGAAGTTAAATTTTTAATAACAGTAACAGGTACTATTGTGGAGAACGGCAAAAATACAAATCGAAGCACTGAATCTTATACCATTGTCACTTTGACTCCGTGATGGAGTGCAGGGGCTAGATAGCTTGGGCGAAAAATCTGACGCAAGAATTGTGCTGTTCCTAAACCGAAGCAGGGTTCTGGTTGCCCTATGATAAAATTTCAACTGTTCACAAAAGAGGCAAAATGAAAACAGTAAACCTTGAAGAAA
>JADLCG010000354.1 GCA_020847355.1 Anaerolineales bacterium
TTACGCCGGCGATCAGCGTGCAAACAAAAAAACTGACAATAAAGAAATATAGGGGATTCATGTATTCTTTGAATTGCGCCGCTTGTTCTTTTTTTAATTCATCAGTGACGTAGGCGTGAATCCATTTTGGTTTGAGAATGCTCTGAACAACCGTTTTCGGAAATAAAACGATGAAGAAAAGCAGTTGATATAGAAAATTTTCGATTTCGATAAAGATATCTGAAAGGTTGATTTGCATGTACGCTCCCGGGATGGACGGATATTATTTCTTTGCGAATAAATAAACTCACCCGCAAAGAAATTTGGGGGTGAGTTTATTTTGTAATAAAAGTTGTAAAACTAGCTATTCATAAACGCTTCAAGGTTATCTTTGCTAATGCGGAAAGCCTTGCCGACTTTCTTAGCTTTCAAACTGCCTTCGTTGATCGCGTCCAGAATGTCCGCTTCGGTTACTTTCATAAATTGAGCGGCTTCGGCGGGAGTCATAATATCGGGCATTTTTACGCCGCCAGCGGGCGCGCCGCCCTGAGCGGAGTTTTGCATTCCGCCTTGCAGGGCTTGCCCCATCAAGTTGCCAATTCCCATGCCTGCGCCAATGCCAGCCGTAAGACCGGCGCCGCCGCTCTGATTTTGAGCCGCATCGCGCATCGCGTCTGCCGCTTGCAATTGGGTGTAAGTCGCCATATCCAACATGCCCATATCGCGCAATTCCTGAGCGGATTTTTCGCTGGGCTTTAAGTTGCCAACGTAAAATGTTTTGAGCGTTAAGCCGATCGCTTCAAAATCATCTTTGGCTTTGGCGCGCACGCCCGCGCCGATTTCTTCGGTGAGACCGATCATCTCCGGCACGGAATGTTTTGCGCCGGTTTCTCCCAGCACGTCCTGCAGTTTGGAGAGGAGCATGGTGCGTAAGCGCTCTTCAATATCGGATGTGCGATACGCGCCTTGCGCGCCGACAATTTGAGTCACAAACTGTTGCGGATCTTTGACCTGAAAGGAATACGTCCCAAAACCTTGCAATAGCGCTACGCCCAAACCCATGCCCGGGTTGCGGACGATGATCGGTTGCGGCGTGCCCCATTTTTTATTCGCAAATTCTTTGCGTGAGACGAAATAAACTTCAGCCGGAAAAGGCGTGCGGTCGTTGAAGGCTTTGCCGATCCAGTCAATCAATAATGGGATGTTGGCAGTCGCAATTGTATGGCGACCAGCCCCGAACACGTCCAGCGCGTTGCCGTCACGGAAGAACACCGCGCTTTGGCTTTCGCGCACGATCACTTGCGAGCCGATCCGGTAATCGCCAATGCCTTCTTCTGGAAAGCGGTGGACGATTTCATCGCTCATTTCATTGGGGTATTCAATTACGTCAAAAATTCTGGCCATATTATTTCTCCTTTTGAAAAACAATGTTCAAATTATAGTCTAAGCCACTTTTAGGGACAAGAACCGTTTGTCTTATTTTTCTACGTAAATAAATTGCGTAAGTTTCGAGAAAGTTAGCCGCTCATCGGCAAGCCGGTGCCTTGATTTTTGATCAACAGGACTTCGGCTAAAATGCTGATGGCGATTTCTTCGGGAGTTTCCGCTTCCAATTCCAAGCCGATCGGCGAGCGGACTTTGGCGATCAATTCTGCCGCCACGCCTTTTCCTTTTAATACTTTGACGGTTGTCGTCCATCTTTTTTTTGAGCCGATGACGCCGATATACGCCGCCTTGGATTCAAGCAGGCTGGGCAGTCCCGCCGCATCTAGCGCGACGCCGCGGCTGGCGATAACTAAATAGGTTTGTTTGGTCACTTTGAGATGTTCGGTCAATTTTCCCATTTCAAGCGGAAGATACGCATCCGCTTCGGGGATTGCCTGCGGGTTGCAAAATTCGGCGCGATCGTCGCTGACAACGACGCGAAACCCCAGCCATTTTGCCAAATGAACAACCGCTTTGCCCACATGCCCGGCGCCGATAACCACCAGCGTTGGCTTTGGGAGAATGGGTTCCACAAATACCTCCACAGTTCCGCCGCATACACCCGGGTCGCCGCGTTTTGGCTCGACCAATGTATAAGTAAGCGCGCGCGGTTTTCCGTCGCTTAGCGCCATCCAAGCCTCGTCCAGCACGCGGTGTTCCATATCCCCGCCGCCAATCGTGCCGATGAATTTCCCGTCTGGATAGACGAGCATTTTACTGCCCACATGGCGCGGCGTGGAGCCTTGGCTTTTGGTCACTGTGCAGAGCGCGGCGGATTCGTTGTTGATTTCGAGTTCAGAAAGAGCTTGATAAATGGATTTCATAAATAAAAAATTGATTCAGCCTTCGGGGAAAATGATTCGCGCCTTAACTCCATTTTCTTCTAGTAAATATAATAAACCACCACCATCTATTAATTCAATCGGCTTATCTTTTGCAAACTCATAAGCATCTTTACCATAATGACTTGTTGCAACTAGAATACCTTTATTTGCACCTTCATTGATCATTGTTCCATACAAATCACGTACAGCCGAAACCCCAACAACATTTTTATATCTTTTTGCTTGAATAACAACTTTACCTCCAAGTATTGGACGAGGATCAAATGCTACGACATCCACGCCGCCGTCTCTAGATGCTTGAGTAGATTTTGAATCAAAGCCAATTCTGTCAAAAAGGTTGTTTACTAAATTTTCAAACTCAAATGGAGTAAGCTCCATTAAGTTGGGACGGTTTTCTAAATCCGATAAAATATCACTTCCTTCCACAAATCTTTTATCTACCATGTCGAATTCTACAATAGGTTTTACCGCCATAAGTTCGTCAGGACGAGGGGATACTTGGGCGCCTAAATTTCTTAAACAGGCTTTTTTGTCTACTTTCCCAAGATTAATTTCTTGAAACTTATCCTTTGTAGTTCTTATTGAAATTAAACATGGACGTATGTCTTTTCCAGTTGCGGGATCAATATCATTTACAAACCCATTAAATACTATTACGTCTAAGTTGTTGTTTTGGTCAGCTTTAACTAGTTCATGAATTGTTCTTAAACATATAGCTGAAACTATATCTTGATAGATTTCTTTGATTTCAGCAACTTTGCGAGGTTTTTCGTCAATAACATCTTTTGTTTTTGTGTATTTATATTCTAATGTTGTTGGAACAATACTTTTGTGCGGTAGTTCGTATTCAATAACTACTTCTTTAGGCTCAGGTAGATATGCAACTCTAAATTCTTGAGGAAAATCATCAGGATACTCTGAACGTTCGAGCACCATTGTGCAATATGAGGAAACTGCGGTTGGGTCAGCATTTTTGTAAGCGCTCTCAAATTCGATAACTTCTTGATTTCGCTGATTTTTCTTTTGCTCGAAAGCTTCTTTTTCTTTAGAATATTCTATTTGAAGATCTGAAATTTTTTTATTTCTTTCAGCAACATAAATTTCAACTTTTACTTCGTACTCCTCGTACCGTCCTTTAGCCTCTTGTAGAGTTGCTTGATATTTCTTTTCCCAACCTGGAATTAATTTCTCCAAACTTGTTGGCTTTGGAATTTTTGAAAAGAATTCTTCTTTACTTATAGTTACAGGTTCTTTTTGTAACTCTAACGGCAATTTGAATTTAGGAAATTCGTCATTGATTTTTAAAATATCAAAAGAGATAGCGCCGTATATTTTTAAAGCATGTTCTAAAATATTTTTTAACCCTTCCACCTTAAAAGCTAATTCATTATTGAGATATTTAGTTTTTTGAACTCGATTTTCAAGATATTGTTGTTTAGCTTCTTTACTTGTCAGTCTTTCTTGCTCACTTCTTGCGGCTTCCCTTGCTATCTGATTCATTAATGATGTAAAGCTACCTCGTCTTGCCATAATATTTCATCCTACCTTTTATATTTATAAATAAATGAATATGATTTCAGCAATTTAGAAGCAATTATTAAACTCTTAGCTTTCTAACAACCCTAAAACAGCAGGCAGTAATTGCTTCTTTCTTGAAACTACGCCTTGCGCGTCGCGGGTGCCATCGGCGAGCGGAGGATAGGGCAGGTCGTTCAAGACGCCCGGCGCGTTGGAGGTGATCAATAAATGACTTGTGCCGCGCACAATATCGGTGACGAGGAGCATGGCAAAATCCAGTCCGCGTTTGTCGCGTAGATCGTCTAACGCGGATTGAAGCGGGGAGATGTATTCGGTCAGTTGAAGAATATCGGTCACTTCCGCTTGGGCGACTGCGAATTTGAA
>JADLCG010000355.1 GCA_020847355.1 Anaerolineales bacterium
ACCCGCGCATCGCGCTGGACGTTGGACAGGAGGCGGTTTACTTCAACAATCCCGACCTCCCGGGCACGCGCTCTGAAATCGCTTTGCCGCTCATTGTTCGTAAAAAAATCCTCGGCGCGCTAGACGTTCAAAGCGATAAACCCGGCGTCTTCACCGAAGCCGACATCCAAACCCTGGGCATTCTCGCCGATCAGATCGCAATCGCGATTGACAATGCGCGCCTATTTGAACAAAACCAACGAACCTTGAGCGAATATCAAGCGCTATATCAACAAAATATCAAAACTGGTTGGGCTTCCTTTAGTCAGCGGGAAGAAACGCTCGGTTATCGCCAAACGCTCGGCGGCGGCGTGAAAATCACCCAACCCATCGAAACCAGCGAAATCCGTGAAGCGCTCCGTCAGGGAAGCGTCTTAGTGACCAAGCCAAATAAAAGCGGCGAAACTTCATATATCGTCGTTCCAGTTAAACTGCGCGGACAAATTATCGGAACGCTACGAGTGCAAGCCCCTACTAAAAATCGCACATGGAGCAAAGACGAGGTAAACCTTGCCGAAGCGGTTTCAGAACGCCTTTCGCTCGCGCTAGAAAACGCCCGCCTGATCCACGAATCGCAAAATCAAGTTATCAAGGAGCAAACGATCGGCGAAGTGACCGCAAAAATTGGCGCATCTATTGATCTAAAGAACGTCCTCCAAACGGCAGTCGAAGAATTAGGCAAGGCAATGCCCGGTTCTGAAGTCTTGATCCGTTTTGACGATCATAAAAACGGAAATGCGCCGCAAGCGGAGAATAACCATGCTTAGAAAATTCCTTTCCGCGCCCATTTTTGCAGACGCTGAAAAAACCAGAGCCGCCAAACTACTGCATCAGGTCGCTTGGGCAAACGCCATCCTGCCTTTGCTCGGGCTGATCGTCGCGCTAGCCGTTCCTGCCAACGCAAAATTTGTGCTCGCGCCAAGCGCCATCATCGCAATCGCAGTCGTTATCTCCTTAATCTTCAACAACGCGGGACAAACAACGCTCGCAAGCGCCATATTGGTCTTCGTCAATCTAGCGATCATCACCTTGCTCGATTATCTTGCCGGCGGCGAGGCAAGACCGCTCATACTTCTGGGCGTAATCAGCATTTTATTGGGCGGCTTACTGCTTGGGCAACGCGGCATTTTTGTCGTCGCGATTTATCTCGCCCTGCAACACGGCTTGTTTGCTTCTCTAAATATTGCCGGAACGCTTACGGCAAAAAGCTCGCTTCAACCGGCTCAAAATATCATTGTTCCGGCATTTGGTTACGTTGTCATCGCGCTCATCTTTTACTTCGCAATCTCCAGATTACAATCCGCCGCCGAACAAGCAAGAACCAGCGAAAAGCAATTGCAGACCAGCAATTTCGAGCTAAGGAACTTAACTGAATCCCTCGAAGAGCGCGTTACCGAGCGGACTTATGAATTAGAGAAACAAAGAAATCTAACCGCGCGCCGCTCGCGCCAATTTGAAGGCGTTGTGCAAGTTTCGCGCGCCATCAATATCACTCATAATCTGACTGAACTCCTGCCGCAAATTACAGAAGTGATCAGCGAACAATTTGGTTTTTATCATGTGGGCATCTTCCTCACCGATTCACTAAACCAATATGCCGTGTTGAGCGCCGCAAATAGCGCCGGCGGAAAGACCATGCTTCAGCGCGGGCATCAACTTAAGATTGGCGCGCAAGGCATCGTCGGTTATGTAACGCGAAGCGGAACTCCGCGCATCGCTTTAGACGTTGGGGCAGATTCTGTTCACTTCAACAACCCAGACCTACCGCGCACGCGCTCTGAAATGGCGCTACCTTTGAAATCTGGCGAAGAGATCATCGGCGCGCTGGATATTCAGAGCTATGAGCAAAATGCCTTTTCGCAGGAAGATGTAGAAGCGCTGGAAGCGTTAGCGGATCAAGTCAGCCTCGCGATTCAAAACGCACGGCTTCTCGACCAAACCAATCGCCTGTTAGCTGAAGCCGAGACGATTCAAAAACAATATCAAAAAGACACTTGGAGCCGCCTCTCGCGCGAAAAAAGAGTTACCGGATATAAATACACCGTCGCTGGGGCAACGCCCTTAGATGAAGGCGAAGTCAGTCAATCTAACGCTAATAAAAAAGAAGTCCTCGTCCCAATTGCTTTGCGCGGCGAGAAGATTGGCTCGCTGGTCGTACAAGTTCCGGCGAATGAAAAGGTAAATTCAGATCAGATGGATCTAATCAAAGCCGTCGCCGAACGCGTCGCTCTTTCCGCTGAAAATGCGCGTCTATTTGAAGAGACTGCGCGCCGCGCCGAACGCGAACAAGTCGTCTCCGATCTTGCCGCAAAAATCAGCGCCTCAGTACGCACTGAAAATATTCTAAAAACCACCGCCAAAGAACTTAACCAGATTTTAGACGGCGCAGAAGTATTCATCAAATTGGGAACCAACGGGAAGTCATAACATGTCTGAACCTACCAACAGCCCCGCCCAAAGTCGCTTTGATCAAAGAGTCAACTACGCCTATCGCTTCAGTTTGGGGATGGCGATCCTCTTTTCCGCGCTGATTCTGCTCCTGGTTGTTTTCAGTTTTTCGCGTACAACAGTTACGCCTTCTACTTACGTTACGCTCGGAATTTGCGCGTTAAGCTCCATGCTCAGCGTATATTTATGCCGCCGAGGGATGAGTACAACCGGCATTTTGTTATTAATTGCTTCGTTGATCTTATTAACCGCTTCGCGCATTTTTGTCGCTAAAGGCTTGGCGATCTCAACCGGCATCATCAACATCGTCACCGTCACAACGATTGCCATTTATACGCTTCCAAGAACTTGGACAGCCCGTGTAGTTTTCATCGCTTTTCTTAACGCGGCATTTACCATCCTTGCCGAGCAGTTTATCACCAATGTCCCTTCTACAAAAAACCCGGAAGCGGCAAATGCCATTTCGCTGGGAATAGGATTAATATTTCTAGCGATACTAATTTTGCGTTTTCCTCGCCTCACCTTACGCGCAAAATTGATCGTCGGCTTTATTGCGTTGACAATCCTGCCAATCGTCTTCCTCGGCGTACAAACCTATCGCTCGACCCATACGCTCCTGGAAAATCAGATCAAAAGCGAAATTTCGCGGGCGGCGCTCGATTCCAGCGCCGATGTTCAAGCTTTTATAGATAATCAATTTCTAACGCTGTCAACTCAGGCGCGCGCATCCGCCATTGTTGAGTATGTCAGCCTCTCTCCGCTGGCAAGAGCCAATTCTGAAGAAGAAACCCTCGCCAAAGAAGCGCTAAAATCTTTCACCAAAAACGCGCCCACGTACATCACCGCCTATTCAATTCTCGATTTGAGCGGAAAGATCATTCTGGATAACAACCCAAACAATATTGGCGCAGACTATAGCGCCAGAAGTTTTTACAAATATGTAATCGAAAAACGAAAAAACTATACCAGCGGGCTTTCTAAATTACCCGGGCAATCTGATTATGTATTTTTCATAGCTACGCCCATCTTCTCAAAATCCGGCGACTTGATTGGCGTGTACGCAAAGACCTATAATGCAAGCCTTCTCCAAGATTTGATGGTTCAAATCATCAAGAAAAGCCGCTCACTCGGCGCGGACGTTGGCTTTAGTTACCTAATGGATCGGAGCAACGCCTTCGTTCTCGCGCATTCCTTAAAAGCCAATTTCGCTTACAAAACCTATTTGGCAAAAACTGACGAAAATATTCAAGCCCTAGCGGCGCAAGGGCTAATTGACCCCGCTCAGGCAAATGATAAATTTATCTCTCAGCCGGAAACCGCCCTTGAAATCCAAAACCTGACAGAGACCGCCACCTTCCAGCTTCCCTCGCCCGCCATTGACGACGAGACAGCTTTATCTACGGCAGTAATAATTCGCAACACAGATTGGGCGTTTGTAGTTTCTTCGCCCACCAGCGTCGTGACTGACTTAATTCAAGATCAAACGCGCAGTGTCGTCATTGCCAGCATCATCCTGGTCGCGCTGGCGGCGCTGGCGGCGCTTTGGGCGGCAAACTTCTTCACCAAGCCAATCATCGAGCTGACGGAAGTAGCGCAAAGCGTTTCTGCCGGAGATTTCAGCAAACGCGCTCAAATCCACACGCGCGACGAGGTTGGTCTGCTCGCCGATTCGATCAACGTGATGACCGAAGAGATTCAGCGCTCAATTGAGACGCTGGAAAGCCGCGTTCAACGCCGCACGGCTGATCTCTCTCAAGCGACACAACAAAGCGAAAAACGCTCAAAAGACCTGCAAACCATCGTTGAAATTTCGCGTTCAATTTCAACCGAGAAGAATTTGGAAAACCTATTAACGCTCATCACAAAAATCGTGAGCGAAAGATTCGGCTTTTATCATGTCGGCATCTTCCTTCTAGATGAAGAAAAGAAACTCGCCATCCTCCGCGCCGCCAACAGCAAAGGCGGACAGGAAATGCTCGCCCGCAAACACAGCCTCAAAGTTGGGCAAATCGGCATCGTTGGCTATGTCACCTCAACTGGCTTGCCGCGTATCGCGCTGGATACGGGCGCAGACGCTGTTTTCTTCAACAACCCCAGCCTGCCAGATACGCACTCCGAAGTTGCGCTTCCGCTCACCACCCGCGGCGAAGTCATCGGCGCGCTCGACGTGCAGAGCGTTAAATCCAACGCCTTCACCGACGCAGATGTCGCCATCCTCAGCGTGCTTGCGGACCAAATCGCCATTGCCATTCAAAACTCTCAATTACTAGAAGCCGCAGAGACTTCCGCGCAGGAAACGCGGGCGGTGTTCTCCGAATATCTCACCGAAGCTTGGCAAAAGAAATCAGAAGCGGGCATAATCGGCTATCATCAAACCGCCAACGGCGGCGAAGCCTTAACCAAAGCCGCGCTCCCCACCTTTGAAACTCATAAAAACGGAAACGGCGCGAACCAAATCCTTGAAGTGCCGATCAAAGTCCGCGAACAAACTATCGGCGTATTGAACATCAAACCGACTTCGGAAAATCAAGCATGGAGCGAAGACGATCTAAACGTGATCGAAGCCGTTGCCGAACGTCTCGGCTTGGCGCTGGATAACGCCAGATTATTTGAAGAAACCTCCACGCGCGCCACGCGCGAGCGCTTAGTCGCCGATATCACCACCAAGATTCGCGGTTCAAACAATCCGCAAGACATGATTAAAACCGCTTTGGAAGAATTGAAACAAGCTCTCGGCGCGACCAAAGTTGAAATCTTACCGAAAAAAGAATAATTCGTCTAACGATATTTTACAGAAGCGAGGCAGACTATGACCAGCATTATCTCCATCTCAAACGAAAAAGGCGGCGTGGCAAAAACCACTTCAACGCTTTCGCTTGGCGCGGCATTTGCCGAAATGAATAAAAAAGTTTTGCTCATTGATCTAGACGCGCAAGCCAACTTGACGCTTGCGCTAGGCTTAGAACCCGGAGAAGCGGAAATCACCTCTGCCAACGTTATGCTCGAAGGCGTTTCGCTACTCTCCGCGCGCCGTAAAACAGACGTGGAAAACTTAGATTTAATCCCTTCCAACTCCCGCATTGAAAGCGCAGAACAATTTCTACCCGTGCGTACCAACTACACCGCCATTCTAAGAAACGCAATTTCAAATTCCGGGCAAATGCCTTATGATTACATCCTGCTGGATTGTCCTCCGGCGCTGGGAGCCATCACGCGCAACGCCTTGAGCGCTTCTACGCTACTGCTCATCCCAACCCAACCGGAATATTTTTCAGCTTACGCGCTTCGCAACATGATGAACATGATCCGCAAAATCAGAGAAGAAAATAATCCAGAACTGTCTTACCGCATCTTAGTCACCATGCTGGATCGCCGCAATCGCACGCACCGCAATATCCACGATCAATTACGATCCACCTTTGGCGAAGGCGTGCTCAACACCGTCATTGAAGTTGACACCAAACTAAAAGAAAGCCCCATCGTTGGAATGCCCATCACCAAGTATAAATCTGGCGCGCGCGGCTCCACGCAATACCGCGTGCTTGCTCAGGAGTTAATGGAATATGCCAAAGAAACAGAAAATAGACAAACAGCTTAATAATCTTTTTGGCAATCTCAAACCGGAAGAAACTGACAAGGGCGAAAAGCGCAAGCCCAAGGTCCAGAAAGAAGCGGTCTCGCCGCCGCCTTCTACGCCCAAGCCTGTTCAGTCAACTCCAAAAATAACGCCGCCCCAAGCTGATTCAACGCCGCCAACTTTCGTCCCGCCTATTGTTCCGCCGAGTAGCGCGCCTAAATCCGCCCCGGTTGAGATCTCGCCAAGAACTACGCCAATCAACCGACCGACCAAGCGTCAGACCTCCTTGCTGGGTCCGCTTCCTGAGCCAACCACCACCGTTCAAGAAACAAGCAGTAGCCATACCTCCGCATTTTCGGTCAGCTTTCAAACCGGAATGCAGGACTGGGCAACCTTACGAATTGAAGACGCGCTGGCAAATCGCGAATGGTCTCCAGACGAACAACTTCTCGTTCGTCAAGTTACCGATCAGCTAGCTCTGGCGCTTGAAAACGCACAACTCTTTCAAGAAACGCAGGAAGCGCTCGAAAGCACGCGCGCGCGCGCCGAAGCCGAAAATATCATCAATGATATTGCGGCGTCTTTCTTGAATATCAACGACCCCGCTAAAGTTCAAGATGAAATCAATCAGGGGTTGGGAAAAATCGGTAAATTTGTCGGCGTAGAACACGCTTACGTTTACACATTCAATAACGACGGCTTGACTATGGATAAAACTCACGCCTGGCGCGATGAGGACATCGCCGCTTCCGTTCGGGAAGAGCGCCGCGTTTCAAGAAATCTTCTGCCGTACACGCTGAGTTTTCTCAACAAGTTAGAGGCTTTTATCGCGCCGGTCGTGGCAAATTTACCGGAAGGCGCGCGAGCAGATCGAGTTGAATATCAACGCAATGGAATTCAATCCGTGTTATGCGTGCCGCTCAGCTTAAGAAATGAAGCGATTGGATTTATTGGCTTGGATTCAGTCCGCCATTTGAAAGAGTGGCGCGACGAGGAAATCACCACGCTTCGCCTCTTCGGTCAGATCGCAGTCAGCGCTTTAGAACGCGCTCGCAACCAAGAAGCGCTTTCCAAATCCGAAGCCGATTTACGCGCGCTCTTTTCTTCCATGGACGACGTTGTATTGGTGATGGACAAAGATGGAAAATATGTCCGCATTGCGCCAACCAATCCCAGCCTTTTAGTCCGCCCGCCAGATGAATTGCTCGGCAAATACATGCACGATGTAATGTCAAAGGAAACCGCGGATCTATCAGTAACGGCAATTCGAGAAACCATTGAAACCGATAAACCTAGCCAGGTCGAATACGAATTACCGGTTGGCGACGAGGCGCATTGGTTTTTAGCCAACCTGACCAAGCTTGACGAGAACAACATCTTCTGGGTGGCGCGCGATATCACCGAACGTAAAAAAGCGGAAGAAGCGATCCGCCGTAGAAACGAATATCTCGCCGTTTCCGCTGAAATCGGCAAGTTGGTAACTTCCACGCTTGACTTAAATTCAATTTTCACCCGCACTGTGCGGTTGATCAGCGAACGCTTCCAGATGTATCACGTCGCCATCTTCATCGTTGAAGAGACTAGATTCAACGCGCTCTTGCAAGAAGCCACTGGGCTGGCTGGCGAAGAAATGAAACAAAACAACCATGCCGTGGCGGTCAATGATAAAAGCATCGTTGGGAAGGTTTGCGGCGGCGGCGAGCCGGTTGTGGTCAACGATTTACAGCACGATCCAATTTACAAATTCAATCCGCTTCTTCCAGAAACCCGTTCTGAAGCGGCGATCCCGCTTCGGATTGGAAGCCGCACCATCGGCGCTTTGGACATTCAATCCAAATATATCAACGCATTCACAGAAGACGAAGTTTCCGTGCTTCAAACCCTCGCCGATCAAATCGCCATCGCGATTGACAACGCGCGTTCATTTCAGCTTTCGCAAGAAGCCGTAAAGGAAATGCGCGAAATTGACCGCGTGAAAAGCCAGTTCCTTGCCAACATGAGTCACGAACTCCGCACGCCGCTAAACTCGATCATCGGGTTCTCGCGCGTAATCCTCAAAGGCATTGACGGACCCG
>JADLCG010000356.1 GCA_020847355.1 Anaerolineales bacterium
GCCTCCGCCTGACCCGCCAAATCTTCTTCTTTGATTACATCCAACGCCGCGTTCGCCGCCGCGCACGAAAGCGGATTGCCGCCAAAGGTCGAGCCATGCACGCCAGGCGTTAGGTTCTTCACGTTCTTCCCGATCAAGACCGCGCCCATCGGCACACCGCCCGCCAACGATTTCGCGCAACATAACAGATCAGGCGTGATTCCAAAATGTTCAATTGCAAAAAATTTTCCCGTGCGCCCAAACCCCGTTTGAATTTCATCCACAATCAACAACGCGCCGCGTTCAGCGCAAATTCTGCGCGCCGCTTGCACATACTCAATCGTTGCGGGATACACGCCGCCTTCGCCTTGCACCATTTCTAAAATCACCGCCGCAGTTTCTTCATTGACCGCCTTATCCAACGCTTCGATATTGTTATACGCTACATGACTAAAGCCAGGCACGAGCGGGTCAAAGCCTTCGCGATATTTTTTATTATAGGTTGCCGATAACGAACCATACGTCCGTCCATGAAAGGCGCGCATCGCCGCGACGATATTTTTTCTGCCAGTGGAGATACGCGCAAACTTGAACGCCGCTTCCACCGATTCCGTCCCAGAGTTGCACAAAAAGACTCGATCCAAGCCATCTACTAATGAAGTAATTTTTTTCATCAACATGGCGCGTTGATCGTTCGGGAACGACTCGAATAAAGTGATCAGCGTGTTCGCCTGCTTATAGATCGCCTCGGCAACTTTCGGGTGAGCATGACCGAGATTCGCCACGCCATGCCCAGATGAACAATCTAAATATTCTTTTCCATCGGCATCATACAACAACGCGCCTTGTCCGCGCACAATGGCAAACGGTTGTTTGGCGTACGTCCCCGATGTGTGCGCGTTTTCAATTTCGACAATTTCATTGGTGTTCATTGGATCACTGTTCCATTTCCTGCCAAAGCATTTGAGATTGGATTTTGAATACGACCGTCCGCGATGATGACGCGACTCACGCCGCCCTTCAGCGCTTCTTCCGCGCCTAATACTTTTTTCTTCATGCGACCTTGCGCCGCCTCACTCGCCGCCGATAACTGGTTCATCGGCAGTTGCCGAATGAGCGTTGACTCGTCTGGAAAATTTTTCATCAGTCCAGGCACCGCCGTGAGCAACAAGAGATTCTCCGCCTGCAAAGCGGATGCGACCATCGCCGCCGCACGGTCTGCATCCACGTTCAACGCCTCACCTTTTTCGCTCACCGCCACTGGCGCAATCACGGGCAGATAGCCCATATCTAAAAGCGCCAATAACAAATTACCATTTATCTGTTCTATCTTTCCCGTGTAATCATCGCGGATAATTTTCCGTTTGCCGTTTTCAATACTCTGAACGGATTCTTTTCTCACGGCTTGCATCAACTTGCCGTCCAGCCCGCATAGCCCAAAGGCATTGACTCCCAGCATCTGCAATTGCTCCGTCAATAGCGAATTGACTTTGCCGTTCACCGCCATCAAAAAGATTTCAAGCGTTTTTCGATCCGTATATCTTGACGTATAACCCGAAGGCGAAGTGATCATCTTCGGCGGCGCGCCCAAGCCCTCGCCCAACGCATTCGCCTCCGCCGAGCCGCCATGCACAAAGATAAGGCGTTTGCCTTGCTGTAACAATTCCTTCGCATCGGCGCAGATCGCGGAAAAATCCACGCCCTCCGTGCCGCCTAACTTTACAACTGTAATATCCATAAGTTCTCCAGTACATATCATGTCGTTGCGAGGAGGGCGTTCTTCCCGACGAAGCAATCTCCTGTTACATGGGGATTGCTTCGGGCAAAGAGCAAGAACGCCCTCGCAATGACATATCTAAATCGGATGCAACCCCATAAACTCCAGCCCCAGCGACTCATCCCAGCCCATCATCAAGTTCATACACTGCACCGCCGAACCAGATGCGCCCTTCATCAAATTATCAATCGCGGACATGGCTACGATGTGACCGTTGCTTTCATCCAACTCAAAGCCTAAATCCGCATAGTTTGAGCCAGCCAAAATTTTCGGCTCAGGCACGCGATAAATGCTGCGTTGTTCTTTGACCACGCGAATGAACGGATTCTCGTTCGCCGCCGCTCTATAGGCTTTCCACAAATCTTTGGTCGCCGTACCAACCTTCACCTTGGCATGAGCCGTCGCCAACACGCCACGCACCAAATCCACAGCGGTCATCGTCAACGAAACGTCTTTTACGCCCATTTCCTGAATCACTTCCGCCGTGTGGCGGTGACCAAAAGCCGAAAACGTGCGGATCACATTCGCGCGTTCCGCATGAAGCGAACCAGAGTTTCCTTCCGCGCCGCCCTCAGACGAACCGACTTTAATTTCAATAAAAATTGGGGATGATAAGTCCAACAAATCCGCTTTGACCAAAGGAAGCAGAGCGAGGTTGCTTGCCGTAGCGTTACAACCCACGCCACTGATATAACTTGCGTTCGCCATTTCCGCGCGATGCAGTTCAGGCAGACCGTACACAAACTTGCTCAACCATTCGGGCGCGGCATGTTTTTCTCCGTACCATTGCTCATAAAAATTTTCGTCGCGCAAACGGAAGTCCGCCGAGAGATCAATAATTTTCGCGCCAAGTTTTGCATACGCTTCGATATTTTTTTGCGCCTGACCATGCGGTTGCGCCAAAAATAAAACGTCAACAGATTCCAATTGCGATGGATCGCTGAATTTCAATTGCGTCCGCTTTCTCA
>JADLCG010000357.1 GCA_020847355.1 Anaerolineales bacterium
CAAGCGCTCCCGTTTCTGACTCAGTTTTGGCTGTTTGCCACGCCCGTAGCTTATTCTGCCTCTGTCATTTCCGCCAAGTGGCAAATTTTATATTCACTGAATCCTATGGCGGGCGTAGTCAATGGATTCCGCTGGGCATTGCTCGGCACAGGCAACGGCCCCGATATCACGCTTTGGGTTTCGGTTGCCATTTCAATTTTGATTTTTATTTCGGGGCTTTTCTACTTCAGAAGCATGGAAAAAACTTTTGCGGACACAATCTAATCCGTCATTGCGAGGAGGGCGTTCTTTGCCCGACGAAGCAATCTCCTATACATAGTTGGAGATTGCTTCGTCACCAAGAACAAGAGCGTGGCTCGCAATGACGAAAGACGAGAATTTATGACAACAGCAATTAGCGTAAAAAACATCGGTAAGCAATATAAAATCGGCGCGGCGGAGACAAAATTCCGCTATAACATGTTGCGCGACGTGATTGTGGATACAGTCACTGCGCCTGTACGCATCGCCAAAGCCCTCGTGGGCAAATCTGATCATCGCATGAATCAAAATTATGTGTGGGCATTGAAAGACGTCTCCTTTGATTTGGAAGAAGGCAAAGTGCTGGGCATTGTGGGCAGAAACGGCGCTGGCAAAAGCACATTGTTGAAAATCCTTTCGCGCGTTACTGAACCGACGACTGGAACAGTCACGGTTAGAGGAAGAGTCGGTTCATTACTTGAAGTCGGCACAGGATTTCACCCCGAACTTTCCGGCAGAGAAAATATTTATATGAACGGCGCAATCTTAGGAATGCGTCGCGCTGAAATTGATTCTAAATTTGACGAGATTGTAGAATTTTCAGAGGTTAGCCAATTCATTGATACGCCTGTTAAACGCTATTCATCTGGGATGTATTTACGTTTGGCGTTTGCAGTTGCCGCTCACCTTGAACCTGAAATTTTAGTTGTAGATGAAGTGTTGGCGGTGGGCGATGCTGAATTTCAGAAGAAATGTTTGGGCAAAATGAATGATGTGGCGCAACAAGGTCGCACGGTTTTATTCGTCAGCCATAATATGTCTGCGATTTTACGTTTGACTCAAGAAGCGATTGTTTTGCAAAAGGGTCAAATGATTATGCGCGCGCCCACGCAAGAAGCGGTGGATTATTATTTGTCGTCGGGACAATCTCAAGCGGGCGAAAAATTTTGGGGTGTTGAAGATGTCAGCGTGGCGAATGCTGAATTTACGCCGACCAGTTTGAAGGTCAAAGAAAGAAGCGGGAAGGTCGTGGATACCATCCGCTCCACTGAACCAGTCACACTGGAATTCGAGTATCAGTTAAATACATCTATCACAGGTTTGCGCGTTGGTTTGTACATCAGCACCATGCGCGGCGAATATATTTTTACCTCGTTTGATACGGACGATGCGAGTTTGTATGAAAAATTTGACACGCGCAGCGCTGGGCGCTATGTGAGCCGCGCGGAAATCCCTGCCGATATTTTTAACGAAGGGCGTTATATGGTGGGCGTGAATGCGAGCTCGTTTGGCGTGAAAAGATATTTTATGGATGAAAATGCGTTGGCGTTTAGTGTGGATATTTCTGGCGCGCCCGGCACGCAATGGGGCGAGCCGCGCGTGGGACCTGTGCGCCCGCGATTGAATTGGAAGATTGAAAGAATAAATGAGTAATTGGTAAATAGTAATTACCAATTACCAATTACTGTTATGAAAACTTTTTTGCGTAACATACCTTTTATGGCTGATATTGATTGGATGATTCGTTCCAAGAATCAAACACGCCGTGACCATTATGATTTAAGTCGCTTGGGAAAATCTTTACCATCTGCTGTTGAAGTGACAAAAAAATATTTACAGAAGAATCAACAAGCAAAAAAAGTTTTATTTTTTTCCACACTACATTATTGGATTGAACAATCTGCTTATCTCGGTTTGGTGTTAGCAGGCTTGGGGCATGATGTTACATTATTAACCTTACCTTATTCCGAATGGCATAAAGAAAAAGATAAATTCACCCAACGTCAACGTGTCTTGCATACCAAAGATGCTTTATCTTCATTATCTCCATTAATCAAACACGCTTCACTGTTAGAATTATCAATTACCAATTACCAATTACCAATTGCTCTCCAAAAAGATATTGAAGAAATTTCGTTATGGGATTCTCAATACACCTTGATGCGCGAAGAAATCAACATGGCTGACTCAAGCGACAAAGCCTTATATGATTTACGCATCAAACGAAATACATTTGCCGCGCAAGCGCTGTATGAATATTTGCAGACTAATAAACCTGATGTGGTTTTAATTCCAAATGGATTAATTCTCGAAATGGGCATTGCCTTTCGCGTGGCGCGTCACTTGGGCATTGAGGCGGTCACTTACGAATTCAACGACCAACGCGAGCAAATTTGGCTGGCGCAAAATTCATCCATCATGCAACAAGATACGGATTTTCTTGTGGAAGCAAGATGCCATTTGCCGATGACTGACGAAATGTTTGAAAAAGTTGCCGATTTGGAAAATGCGCGGCGCGGCGCTAGGGTATGGGGAAAATCTAAAAGATTGTGGCAATATGTCTCGTCACAAGGCGGGGATGAGACTCGTAAGTTATTAAATTTAGATTCCCGCCCGGTAGTGATGCTCGCCGCCAATGTGCTAGGCGATAGTTTAACTTTGGGGCGTGATATTTTTGCAGAATCTATGACTGAGTGGATTACAAAGACTGTTCAATATTTTGCAAAGAGAAATGATGTTCAATTGGTCATTCGTGTTCACCCAGGCGAAAAACTTGTTCCGCAAGCCAAATCAATGGGCACGGTGGTCAAAGAGGCTCTGCCTGAAATCCCCAACCATATTCACGTTATCGGCGCATTGGATTCAATCAACACTTATGATTTAATCGAAATTGCCGATGTCGGTTTGGCGTACACCACTACAGTTGGTTTAGAAACTGCCATGAACGGCAGACCTGTCATTTCTTGCGGACAAACGCATTACCGCGGGCGCGGCATTACGATTGACCCAAATTCTTGGGATGAATATTATGCGACGCTTGAAAAAGTTTTAGCGAATATCCCCGCTTATAAGTTGGATGAAAAGCAAATCGAATTTGCTTGGAATTATGCCTATCGCTTCTTCTTTGAATATCCACAACCATTCCCGTGGAGGCTGATGAACTTTTGGGATGATTTGGAAGTTTGGAATTTAGAAAGAGTCTTTAGTAATGAAGGCCTGAGTCAATTCAAAGATACGTTTGGATTTTTGGTAGGCGAAAAATTTACTTGGAAATAATATGACAAACGATACAAAACAAAAAGTCCGTGAGTTTTACGATGAGATCGGCTGGCAACAAGCGGAGG
>JADLCG010000358.1 GCA_020847355.1 Anaerolineales bacterium
AATCGCGCGCCCAACGTCCCGTAGCGTCTGAAGTGAAAGCGACCGAACGACCCAACCCGTATTGCCAAGTTGTGAGGATCGGATCGTCTTTAGGAGATTTAAGAATCACTTGCGCGAGGTCTTTGGGACTCGATGCCACATAACCACGAAGTTGTGGAACCGAATTGATGTTTGCAAGAATCGGTGATGAATTAACAAGCGTTGGAAAGAAATTTTCTTCCACAATATAAGACCGTGTTGCTAAAGAGGTTTCTTCGGTGAAGATGCTTGGAATACTGCTCGCGTCGTTGGTGAAGTGATAACGCCCGCCGCCGATCTTGGCGAGTTCTTCCAAAAATGGAGCGGCATCATTGCCCACGCCGACGGTTGTGAGCGTGATACCGTTTTCTTTATAAAGTTTTTCAACGAGTTCAGGAATACCCGTTGGGTCTGCGCCGCCATCGGTTAATAAAATGACGTGCTTAACTTTGGCAGGATCGTCAGGCAGGATGTTCGCCATCGCCTGCAAACCAGACATAATATCCGTGCCGCCGCCCGCTTGAATGCTACCGATTGCGTTGGTGATCGCGCTGGGGTCGGTGAGGTCGGTCATTGGCACAACCCAAGAAGCGAAATCGTCAAATTGAATAACGCCGACTCGATCGGTTGGGAATAACAATTCTATGGAACGCGCCGCGGCTTCTTTGGCGAGTTCCAATTTATTTACGCCGCCGCTGGTATCGAGCATACTGCCCGAATGGTCAATGATGAAAACAATCGCCAGCGAGGGACGGCGTTGTTCGTCTTTGATTTGCATCTCCACGGGGAGCGCGTCTTCAATCGGCGTGCCGTAATATCCGCCTACGCCGTAGCTGGTAGGTCCGCCAACTGCTACCAGCCCGCCGCCCAAATCGCGGACGTATGAACGCAATAATTCCATTTGCTTTTGGCTGAAGCGGCGCGCAGGCACATCCACCAAAACGACTGAGTTGTATTGTGCCAGCGTGGGTAAATCCAACGGAAAAAGTTCAGGCTCAACCAAATCCACAATAAAGCCGGCGGATTGTAAAATTTGCAATAGCGCCGTGTATTCATCCGGGCGAATTTCGCCGCCGAGCATTTCTTCGCCGGGTTGAAGCGCCACCATCAAGATTCGCGGCGGACCTTCCACCTGTGAAAACGCGTCCAGCCGATTGTTTTGATAAAACGTATCTTTTTCTGGAACGATTTGTACTTGATAGCTGACGAAGCCAGAATCTCCAGCGGTGAGCGGCAAGCTAAAAGTTTGCGAACCTTTGCGCAGCGCGTGATTCTTTTCATATAAAATTTGATCGCCAGCCAACACGCGCAATATGGCGTTGGTTTGTTCAGTGGAATTGATCGTCACGTTCAAATCGAAATTTTCATTGGGGCGCAGGTGTGTGGGCGCGTCCACATTGATTAGCGCCGTTTCTGAGCCGACTTGATAAGTAAACGGCAGAACGACAATATCCACGCCCGAAGCCGCCGCAAATTCCGCCGCCGCTTTTGCATCGCCAGTGGTTTCTGCGCCGTCCGAAAGGATCACCAGTCTGCGCGCCGCATCCGCTGGAAATAAAGCCATGCCCAAACGAATCGCTTCTGCGAGATCGGTTTGATTCGTGATCGGCACGGATGAAATTGCCGCGAGTTCATTCACCGCCGACATCGGGCGATCTACCAACGCATCCGCGCCAAATAAAATAATCGCGGATTGATCGTCAGGACTCATCGCTTCAATGGCTTCGCGCACATACGCAATTTCAGAATTGAGCGCTTCTTCGGGCATCGAGTCTGAAACGTCCATTAGGAAAACTACCGCTAAATTATTTCCGCTTTTGACGATTTCCAAGCCTGCCATCGAAAGAATGAGACAAAGCAAAATGACGACGCGCAAAATTAACGAAATTGTTTCGCGCCTCTGGGCTGGACCTTTAGCAGGGTAGCCCATCCAGACAGTGAGCGGCACGAGGAGCAGAAAGAGCAAGTAAAGCGGCGCGGCGAATCTCATCGGTTGACGCTCGCTTTGACGATGCGCTTGGGGAATATTTGCCTGCGATGGTAAACCTGCCATTCAATCATCAGGATCAGGATTGCCAATAAAGCCAGCCACTTCCATAATTCGTATTGACCGATTTTTTCGGAAACTGCGTGGGTGATTTTCGCCTGCCCAATCTGAATCGCATCTTTGGGCGTGATATTTGATTCGGCGGCGTTAAATAAATTCACCGCGAAATATTCGGCGGAAGTAGAGTCTTTTGAAATGAAGTTGACGGCGTAGTAGCCGAGTTCATCCGTCTTGGTAAATTTCAATCCGCCTGCTTCATTGGCATAGGTATAGCCTGTTCCGGAAGGCGAGGCAATGACGATTTGTTCTGTGCCGGGCGGCGGAATAATTTGCAGGCTCTGACTCGGCGCCAGCGCTTGAGTTGCGTCAAAGGCGCTGGGCGGCACGAGATAATTTGTCAGGTTGGAAAATAAAATCGGGAAGGCGATTTGCAAAGGCAGATCGCTTTCGCGTAAATCAAAGTTGATCGAAGCGATGCGCTGTCCGTCCGTTTGACCTGCAAAGACCAAAGGGCTATCGTTCGTTTGCACGAGCGCTTCCGCCCAATCTGGCAGTTTCACTTGCTTGGCTTTCAAAATGTGGACGTTGCTCCAATCCAGATATTGGGTGAGCGGATGTTGACTGACTTCGGCGGAGTTGATTTGCTCCAATGTGCCGCCAGCTTCAAAGTATGGATTGCTCGGCGGGTTGATGAAAAGCAAATTGCCGTTGGGAATTTGCTCAGGAATGATTCCGTCAAAAACATACAAGTCGAATGGGTCTTTGGAAATTTGAAGCGAGCCGTCTGCGGCGGGTAAAGCGCGAAAGGCTTGGATGTTGGGCAGGGAAGCCAGCGCTTGCTCTAAAAATAAATTGCCTTTGGAAACCAAGAGGACTTTTC